>CAZAAM010000124.1:0-6045 GCA_964483055.1 uncultured Victivallales bacterium | reverse complement strand
CTGTCTTTCCTTTAAACTTAACGTGACGTCTGCAAAATGCAAGACCGCGAAAACGCTTTTTTCAAAAAATTCATTTCCGGGCGCAGCGCAGGACGGCACGGACGATCTCCGATGAAACGCCAAGACGGAACGGAAGTCCCGGCCACATGCCGATTCCATTCGAAACGAAAAGCTCCATTCCGTCGATGTCGAACCGTCCGGAAAGATGCCCTTCATTGAACAGCGCGGCGAGGAGGCCCATTCCAAGAACGGCGCCGCCATGCGTATGTCCGGAGAACTGGAGATCGACGCCGGAGGCGGCCGCCTCTTTGCAATTCAACGGCCTGTGATTGAGCAAGACGACGCATTCCTTCATCGGCTCGCGTCCGCGCAAGGCAAGCTCCAAATCGGCAAGTTCGCCGTCCGCGCCGCCTTTGACGGAACGATCATCCGGAAGACCGGACAGCCAAATCGTCGCGCCGCCCGGCTTTCTGCGAATCGGAACGGTTTCATTTTCGAGCCAGACAATGCCAAAGGATTCGAACAAGTCGCGCCAGTTTTGCTTGCTTGGCACATACTCGTGATTGCCGGCAATGGCATAGACGCCGCACGGCGCGGAAAGATCCTTCAGCGGCGCCAGAATCTCCCGGCAGGAATCGACCGTTCCGTCCACCTGATCTCCAGTCAGCACGATCATGTCCGGATTCGCCTCGTTCGCAAGGCGTGCGACCTCCGCCGCGTATTCCGGTCCGCGCAGCACATTCGTGTGAAGATCGGAGATTTGAACGATGACGAATCCGTCAAACTCCTCCGGAAGGTCACGAATGCGCAGTTCGACCGTGCGTACTTCCGGCGGCGCCGCTGCGCAGATGCAGCCGATCGTCGCGCCGCAGACGCCGATGAAGACGATCAGGGCGACGATTCCGGCATGCGGCCATGGCGTCGCCTTCCCTCTTCTGCGGAATGCGCAGCGTATGAGAAAAACCGCGTCCTTGAGACATGTCATCGGAACCATCAGGATGCAGACGATATAGGAAAAGGAGAAGAAGTCGAACAGCAAGGCGAAGTCTCGCATCGACCATCCCTCCTTCATGAAGCGCATGAACATGATGTTGAACGGCTGCAAGCTGAAGAACAGGAGAAGCAGCAGGACGAGCAGCTTGCGGAGGCGGGAAATCCTGAACGGAAGCGCCAGGCTGAACGCCTGATAGATCAACATGACTTTGATCAGAATGTAAAAAAGCATCTGAGAAAGCGCCCTTTTATGAATTCATGCTCTTTGTTTCCACGAACGCAGGGAAACGGCATGCGCGAAAGCATGCGCATTCGCCGCCGCAAAAAACATGCGCGCGAAGGAAAGTCTTGCAACCTTCCATATGGCGCGCATTTCATGAAAAGCGACATGACGTGCAAGCGGAAAATATATCGCTTTCTTCAACTTTTTCAAGAAGAAAACTATATTTTCAACAAAAAGAATCAAACGGCTGTTTTCTTGCTTCTATCCTGTTGCGTCGCATTTCATTCCGAGAACGCCGCCCCTTATCGGCACATATTTCCGCTTCGCAAGTCGCATCGGCCGTCCGGTCTTTCCCTTTTGCAATATTGCATCAACCGCGGAATGAAAATCCGAATCGCATCTCGTCGCGTCGTCATCCCGCAGAAGCAGACACGCTGCTTCGCGAACTGAACATCGCATCGACGCGGCGGGCGCAAGCCGTCCTTGCGCGGACAATGACATTGACAACAAAGCCGTTCCATGCTATATTGTCCTATTATTTCTTTCAATCAATATTGCTCGCACTCGTTCCGCGCGCGCGGCGCACAAGCTTGAGCTTGAATCGTCGATCGGGAGATTTCGTATGCGCATGAAGACTGGAGACGTCGTTCTTCTTTGGAGTCAAAGCGTTCCGCATTCCGACGAACTGCCGAGCATATGCGATCCTGCATTCCGGCCGCGCCAGGGCTGCTTCCCGCGCACGGACGAACCGTGCACGTCTTCTCTGACCGCCTTCTTGCCGGAGCGTTGCGACAACGCCCCCGCCGTCGTTCTGATTCCCGGCGGAGCGTATGCGTTCTGCTCCGTCGACAATGAAGGCGACGACTTCGCCCGATGGCTCAATCTGCGCGGAATCGCCGCATTCGTTCTTCGCTATCGCACTGCGCCGGAATGGCGGCATCCGGCAATGCTGGAGGACGGCTCTCGCGCCATTCGTCTCGTTCGCGCCCATGCGAAGGAATGGGGTCTCGATTCCACGAAGATCGGCGCAATGGGTTCATCCGCCGGGGGACACCTGCTTGCAACGATTCTGACGCTGGGAACGAAAGGCGATTCCGACGCCGTCGATCCGATTGAAAGGGAATCCGCGATTCCGGATTTCGCGATCTTCTGCTACCCGGTGATTACGATGGGGCGATTCACCCACCTCGGATCCAAAGAAAACCTTCTGGGAGACAAGACGGACGATCCGAAACTGACCGATCTCCTCTCCTGTGAGAATCACGTTACGGAAAGCGCGCCGCCATGCTTCCTTTGGCATATGGCGAACGATGGCTCCGTCCCGATGGAAAACAGTCTCATGTTCGCCGCGGCTCTGCATCGGAAGGGTGTTCCGGTTTCGTTGCACGTTTATCCGCACGAAGGACATGGATTAGGTCTCGGCGGCTCCCGAATTCCTCCTTTCGACGACGCCCTGCCCTGGACACGCGAACTTGAGATCTGGCTGAAGGAATCCGGTCTGCTCGGCTCGCAAAAGGAACGCCGGGACGCCTTGACCTGACGCTGCAAACGAATCTTCTTTTTCGTCATTCCGCCTCTCGCCGTCTTTTCGCCGTGATTCAGGTCTTGACGCGCGCGGCCGCCGCATTCGCGCATGGGTTTCCGACGGCGAGAACGAAGGATTCGTCGTGAACATCGTGACCGACGCCGTGGCCGGAATCGAAGTTCCGCAGCTACTGACGCACGAGGTGATCGCTCACAAGGGAATCCGCGCCATTTTCGGGGACGCCGAGCTGAACCGCTTTCTGGATGCGCTGTGGTCGGACGAACGTCATCGCGCGCTGATCCAGCAGAGCGCGGACGCCTATGGACTGGACACGACGAAAGAATCGGAACGGCGCGAAGCGACAGAGGAATGGCTTGGAGCGATCGTTGATACGAACGAGAAGCCCGGCGGCTGGGAGCAGGTACTGCTTCAGACGAAGCTTTATCTTTCGAACATTCCGCTGTTCCGCCATCAACGGTTCAGCGATCGGGAGATCGAAACCTTTTTCGCGCTTTCGGCGCGCGCTCTTCGCAGGCAGGGAATGCTTTCCGGAGCAAGCAGGACCGGGGGAAAAAAGATTCGCATGGCGGCTGCTCTGCGCCGGCCGAATGCGCCGAACACTGCTGGAAGACCTGGCAAGCTTGTCGTCGGAACAATGAACCATGCTCCCGGTTTTTTGGAATGGGCCGGTCTGTCCGGGAAAGGCATCTACGTCGACGGGGAATTGCTTCTTGGGCGTCATCCGGAATATTTCGCAAATCAGGCTGAAGCCGTGGCTGCTGTGGAATTCGTGCTTGCTGGGCCTGAAAAAGCAAAAGACGTATCGGGGAATATGGCGTTCGTCCGAAAAGACGAAGAAAGCGGGAAGATTTTCCGAATTGAAATTCAAAAGAAAGCGCGCGGGAGCAGGAATCATGTGCGTTCGGCGCATGAAATTACGGAAGAACAGTATGAAAAAGGAAAGGTCGGAGAAGACTTCCCAGTACTACAACTGTCACAAACTGAATTCCAAAAGGAACAGAATGCTAGAAGTTACTCCGACCTTGTAAAAGAATATAACCTCAAATATCCAAATGTCAAGTCGGATTTTGAAGAAAAATCGAAAAAATCTCGATTTGCGCTGACTCCGAGCGAAGAAAGACGGCAGAAATCGCGTCGTCGCAGGGACGAGACACTTCACGGCATAAGCGAAGAGGCACTTTTGACGCATTTGGAAAAGATGCTTTCAAAGCCGACGTATTCTTGGAAAAGCGAATCGGAGCGTCTTGAAATGCTTTCCGGAGCGCAGAATTTCTTTCATCGTTTTTCGAAAAAGGAGATTCCGCTTTCTGACGGACGGATCGTGTATTTCGTTCCGGACGAACGAGCGTTCCAACGACTTGACGCCGCTGACGCATGGGCGGAATACTGCCTTCACGCGGTGACGTCCGAAGCAAAAACAGAGGGAAACAAGATTCGCAAATACAGCGAAAAAAAAACAGAGAACATCCATCGCATAGAAGATGTGATACGCGGAGAGCGTGCATTTCCGCGTCTTTACGACAATGCGCCGGAAAACGATTCGATCAACTTCGTCGGAGACATCGGAAACGGCTATTGGCTGGAAGTTGCGACACGCGCAGACGAATATGGAAACATAAACGCAGATCTTAGAGAAGTCACGACAATAACGACATCTACGCATAAGCCCACGCAGTGGTCGTATACGCGGAGTATTGAAACGGTGGTTCGACATCAAATAAAGATCGAGAGCCGTACGACCGGCACACCGTCAACGGTTGATACATTACAGCAAGACGCCCGTAATGTCAATCCGGATTTTGAAGAAACATCGAAAAATCTTAGACCTTCCGACGACGACATAGCGGTCGAAGAGCATATCCGTTTTTCTCTGGATCCTTCCGAGAGACGCAAGAGAAGCCGCGAGATCTTGCAATCACCAAGCCCGGAAGAAAGAAAACAAATCCAGTTCGAAATCATTCAACAATACAATCCCATGCGTGACGACTACCACGTCGGAATAAGAAGTCCTGAGGAAATCAAAACGTTTCAGGAGGCGATAGAAGACCCTGAATCATTTGTTTGGGGCGATTATTCAAGAGCAGATGCTGAACGGGATCTGAAACGCGGCACAGTCACTGTCTACAGTTCTCATCCTATCAGACAAGGGACTTTCGTTTCCACGTCGCGGAATATGGCCAGGGATTATGGCGCGGGCAAGATTTTCATGAGAACAGTTTCTCCCGACAGAGTGGCCTGGATAAACGGAGACGAAGGCATGTTCGCCAGTCTTGAAGATCTGGATTTCGATGAAGCATTGAACGAACTTCGATTTTCCATTGACGACGCAGGAACGGGACCGGATCCGGAAGCGCGCCACGACGTGATGTGGGGAGCGGAGCATTATTCGGAGCAGGAGAAAGAGGACATCGTGACGGTGCTGCAGCCGTACATGGGAACGGTCATGCAGGAGGAAATGGAGACGTATCAGGCGCAGCTGAAGAAGCACGGGATCGACGTGCCATTGGAGGACATGCTGGGATTCGCGCAGGAGGCGCTGTACCGGAATCAGAAGCTGCATGCGGAACATCGAAGGCGGGTCGCCTATGAGGAGTTCGCGCGGGAGAATCCGCAATTGGCGTCGCTCGCGTCGAGGCTTGAACGCGGCGAACGGATCATTCCGTCCGAGAAATACGCATCGGAGGACTTTTCGAAAGGCGATTTCGTCCATGACGCATACCGGAAGTTCCCCGCATCGAAAGGCGAGGCTCTCACCGGAAAGCGGCGCGAAACCTGGGAAGCGCAGCGCGCCGAAGCCCTCGCATGCATGCGCGCGGCGCAGTTCTTCCGCATCAGCTCCGCTTCCAGAGCGCGAGCCGCTGCGAGATCCGCCGTGCCGAGATTGACGGTGGTCAGGACGCGGCGCCGCGATCCGTCCGGCATGGTTTTCACGGTGCGGAAATAAGCATGCCAGAATCCTTGCTTTCCGCGTTTTCTGAGAGCCATCACCAGACCGGAGGCTCTGTCGCTTCCAAGTACTCTTGCAGCTCTTTCACCGGTTTTTCGACTGCGCTCCGAAACTGCTTAAGGGTCGCCGCCAAATCGCAGTTCAGCAAGTCGCATGACGCCGCCTTGACAGCGAGCGCGACTCGGAGCGGGCGCCAGATGCTCGCCAGCGGCGGATTTCCGCGTCCGAGCGCGTATTGCTCGAATGTCGCGGCCGTCACGCCGATCGCGTCTGCGAAAGCCTCCGACTTAAGGCCGCTGAACTCCCAGCAGTCGCGAATCGTGACCGGGCGTTCCG
>CAZAAM010000123.1:0-6081 GCA_964483055.1 uncultured Victivallales bacterium | reverse complement strand
GTGCCATGTCTCTCACAAAGCGTGAAATCTCCAAACAGGTCGCTAATAGAATCGGATCGACTCAGACCGACGCGGCGGCGGCAGTTCAAGCCACATTCGACATCATGGTCGAAGAACTCTCAAAATGCGGACATATTGAACTCCGTGGCTTCGGCGTCTTCGAAGTCAAGACTCGCAAGGCAAGCATCGGACGCAATCCGCGTCATCCGGATCGCATCGTACCGATTCCGGAACGCAAGATCGTCAAATTCCGTGCCGGGAAAGAACTCAGCGAGATTCTTGAGAAGCAGTAAGCGATCGCATCGATCTTCCTGCTTTTGAAAAAAGGCGCAACTTGCTTGCGCCTTCTTTCCATTATTGTCTTCGCTTTCGGCTTGGAACAGGCGGAATCGTTTCGCCAAAAGCCTGTATGCCGTTCGCTTTTTGACTCCTTTGCATCCGTTGGTTCTTTTCTGCCGTCCGGCGGACGGGAAACGACTGCAAGGCGGAGCTGTTTCGCTGAATGAACCGCTCCCTCGCTTCTTCTTCCGTCTTCCCTCGTCTTGCGCATTCGCTTCGTGGCGAAGCTTCTTCAATTTCCCAAGATTTTTTCTTTCGTTTCGCGTCTTGCGATGGCGCATTCCTTTCTTTTTCGCCGTTCCTGCTTCCAAACATGCGGGATGCGAAACGCCAATGAACGCGCTTCGCAAGAAGGAGTCTTTCAACTTCCTCGCCTCGCGCGCTTCGCGCCGTGAAGGATTGATTTCCAAAGCGAAATGATTTCTTTCCCATATGCCTCGCGGACGCATCAAATTCATTTGGCGCGAAACCGCTTCTCCTGCATGCTCCGCAGACGTTTTGCATTCCGTCTTCGATTATGAAAAAGCCGAGAACCGTCGCCTGGAGAATCCCTCAACGGGCATGCAAGGGTTCTGAAGCAACGCGCATCGATCCGATACGTTCCTCTGAAATGCGTCTTCATGCCGCCTGGCGGCGCGGCGATATAAAAAAAAGACGGGGAGCGACGTCATCGCTCCGCGTCTTTGGATTATAATACGAAAGGGGGCGCAGTCGCTCGCGCGAAAAAGCATCACGGCTGCGACCGAAAGCGCTCGACCTCTACGGCTACGCCTGCTGACAAAACCGGCGCGTTCGGCTTATGCGCCCGCAGCAGGACGGAATCCAGCTGAGGGAAACGTTCCAACAAAGTCTCTGCGCAAACGTGCGTCAAGCGTTCCAAAAGATGAAAGGCGTTTGCATCCGCAATGCGCAGAATTTCACGCTCCACTTCGCAGTAGTCCACGGCGTCCTGCAAGGAGTCCGTGCTGCCGGCGCGGGAAAAGTCGCCTCGCAGCTCGACATCGAAGATCAGCGGCTGCCGCATGGCTCGTTCGTCCGGAAGCGTTCCGATCACGGACTCAGCGTGCAGACCTTTCAACAGAATTCGATCCATCCGCAGCCGTCAGTCCTTCGTATAGCGTTTCGCGGGATACTCAAGATCATGCTTCATCTCTTCAAGCATCTGCTTTTCGCGCTGCATGTTGAGACGATCCACCGGACTCTGTCCGCGAATCGCGCGCGCCGTGCTTACGGCAAGCAAAATCGCCGTATGATCGCTTTCGCGGATGGAATTGTGAGGAACCTCGATCGGCTTCTGCTGTTCGCCGCTCTGATCGTACAGCGTCACGCGCACGCTCGTATTTTCGCCGTCGCGAAGAACGGCAAGCAGCCCCAAATACTGCGCATTGGTTTCCTTAAGAACCGTTTTCACCTCATCCGGCGTCAGCGGTTGACCGGCGCGATGGCGCAACGCGGAAATGGCCTTTTCCACGTCTGCGTTCGGCGCAAGCTTCAGCTTCGAATGCGTCGCGATTTCGCTCTTGTAGTATTCCAAAAGGAGCGACGACATCCGATTGTCCTGCTGGTTGACCGAACGAGGCATGGTGATGTCTTCCCAAATCGAGACCGTGAACGGCTTTTCTGCGAATGCGGAGGAACCGCATGCAAAGACAAGGGCGAAGCCCACAACGATTTTTTTCAGATTCATAGTCGTTATCCTTGGCTTGTAGGTTGATATCCTTTCCAGACTCAAACTGTTCGTATTTTAAAATATCACTGAATCGAAAAGATGCAACTCGAAAAAACGTCTTTCTCTTGACTTCCCCGTTTTTTTATGATATATTTTTCGAAAACGCTTGTATTTGTATCACCGTAAAAAACGCGCGGACGCGCGGGAAAGGCGGAATTCGCATGTTCAAGAAATCCGAATCTTACACTCAGGAACGACGCTCCGCCATGCGCGGCGGAACCGGCGAAACCACCGTCGAACAAGTCTGGAAGCCTGGCGACGACATGCGATCCCCGACGCGCATGTTCGCGCGCCTCGTACTGAATCCCGGCTGTTCCATCGGCTGGCATGTTCACGAGAACGAAGAGGAGATCTTCTATATTCTGAGCGGACGCGCTGCTGTCAACGACAACGGAACCAATGTCTTCATTTCCGAAGGCGACTCCACCATCACCCGCTCCGGGGAAGGCCACTCCATCGCCTGCGAAGGCGATAAGCCGCTCGTCGTGCTCGCCTGCATCATCAAATATCTTAAGGATTGAATATGAACACGCCTCTTAATCTCGTCATTGCCGGATGCGGTCTTTTGGGCGGATCCTTCGGCCTCGCCTTGCGCGGTCACCCTGATTTCCGCCGCATCCTTTGGGCCAGAAGCGCTGCTGCGCGCGAGTGGGCTCTGCGCAGCGGCGCAGCGGACGACGTTTGCGAAAGACCCGAAGACGCGTTCTCTCAAGCCGATCTGACGATCATGGCGCTCCCGATTCCTGTCATTTGCAGCTTCATGCGCCGCTATGCCTCCGTTTGGAAGAAGGGGTCCGTCGTATCCGACATGGGCAGCGTAAAGGGCGTCATCTGCAAGACCGCAGAAGCGACATTGATTCCGAAGGGCGTCGTCTTCATCGGCGGACACCCCATGGCCGGCACGGAAAAGTCCGGCTTCCGCAACGCCTTCCCATCCCTCTTCCGCGGCGCCGACGTCTTTCTCTGTCCTGGATCCAATGCGGACATGCGCGCCGTCAACGTGCTCTCCTCTCTTTGGATAAGCCTCCATACGCACGTCATCGTGATCGATCCTGAGAAGCATGACGACGTCGTCGCGCACACAAGTCACGTCCAGCATATCGTCGCATCCGCGCTTACGCATGCGATTCTCGGCTGCGCCGATCCGACCGAACGCGCGCTTCGATGGGCGGGCTGCGCGTCCGGATTCCGCGATACCAGCCGCATCGCCTCCAGCGATCCCGTCATGTGGCGCGAAATCGTTGAAAACAACACGGACGCCATCCTCGGAGCAATGGACAGTTTCGAATCCAAGCTGGCGGAAATGCGTGGCGTCATCGAACAGCGCCGCTTCGAGGATTTCCAAAACAGCTTTGCGAACGGAAAAGCCATGCGCGACGCATGGCTGGCAGATACGGAGCGGAAAAAACTCTGAGCCGGAGATCCGCGACGCTTCTCTTTTGTTCCAACGCCCCTCTACGCCGCGCCGCATGACCGCGGTTCATTCGGTCGTTTCCGACTGTTCCGCGGACGGACGTCACAAGCCTTTCGTCTGGATCAAGTGCAGGAATCGCGCGGATCCGAGGCTTCGAATTTCCGTCAGTCGCCATGGCGCCGCAGGCGGCGTCAGCGGACAGGGAAAGTCCGGCAGCTCCCAATAAAGTTCGGCATCGACGGTCCAGGCGCGAAAGGCTGCCGAGGAGAGCACGGCCTCCAACAGCTTCATCGAATCCGCATAAGGAGGATCTGCGAAGACGAGCGCAGGACGCGGAACCGTATGCGGACGCAGCGATCCGGGAAAAGCCCCCGCAAGATGATGAAAGGTCGTTTCGACGCCGTTGCGTTCCAATCGCGCGCAGTTTTTGCGGATGAGCGCAAGCGCGCGCGTATTCGACTCAGCAAAAACAACCTCTTTTGCGCCGCGGCTCGCCGCTTCCAGCCCCATCGCGCCGCTTCCGGCGCAAAGATCCGCGAAGACGATCCCCTCCACGCTCCCCACGCTGTCGAAGAATGCGCGGCGCGCACGCACCGATGTCGGACGGATTCCGCTTGCTTCCGGGAGATCGGCCAGCTTCAGCCCTCGCGCCCGTCCTGCCGTAATTTCCATTGCGCCGTCTCCTGTTTTTTTCGTTCCATCATCCTTTTCGCCGTTAATATGCCTGAAAAAAGGCGAAAATCAACGTTTTTGTTCGAAAAAGACGCGCTTTTTCACGGAAAACGGCTTGCAAAGACGGCTCGACAGGCTATTTTAGCCTCATCGGACGAACCTGCTTCGTCAATGCGAAATACCAACACGGAAAGGAAACGAACCCGTGATTACAGCAGTGATCCTGATGAATGTCGAACGCCAGAAGCTCAGCGCGGTTATGAAGGAAGTGCTCGCCGTCGAGAACATCGTCGAAGTCCACTCCATCGTCGGAGAGTACGATCTCGCCGCCATCGCCCGCGTTTCGAGCAACCAGCAGCTTTCATACATCATTGCCGACAAGATGTGCAATCAAATCGATGGAATCATTCACACGAAGACCCTGATCTCTCTCGATTCGAAATTCAATTACGACGAGAAAGCCGCTTACGGAAATCTCTGATTTTTTTCCGCGCGATGCCGTTTTCAGTCCGGTTTTTTCGCGATTTCAGCATTTTTTTCTAAAAAAAACGCAAAAATCGCGCGGCGCCATTTGACAACCGCTCTTGCGCGCGTCATATTAGTGCATGAATCTGTATCTGAAAACGGCGCACTTTTTTGATGAGGAGTTTCGGTAAATGAAAATCGATATCAGCACGGTAAGCAAGATTGTCAACGTCCTGATCCTGGTCTGCTCGATCGTCGCAATCGTCTTTGCGATCCTGCTCTTTAACAAGAGAGAGGAGTTTACGCAGATCCGGACTGACGGCGCCGCGACCTTGATGAAGATCACCGCCATGATCGACGGCACGCCCGCCATGACCGCGGAGGATCTGGCCATCGGAAAATCTCCGGCTGATGTCAAGCCGGTTCTGAACAGGGTCGAAACCATCGTAGACAAGATTGTCAAGCAACGCAACTTCATCGCTGAAAACTACGTCAAGGATGTCAATCTTTTGATGGAAAAGCAGGTCGTCCCCGAGGGCCAGGAACCCTTCGTCGCCGACTACAAGGCTGTCGTCGACTATAACAACGACGGAACCGTCAAGCGCATCAACGAGGCCGTCGCCGAGCGCATGGACTATTTCTATGAGCGCGACAGCTTCCTGGAGTCCTTCGTTCGCGAAATGACCGACGCTCTCGAAATGGACGTCGCCATCGCCAAATACTCCGACATCAACGAGGTGCAGAAGGGAACCTATGACTCCATCCGCGACCGCGCCAACGCGTTCAAGGATCGCCGCAACCTCCTGATCCGTTATATTAACGAAGTCGCCAAGAAGTTCCCCAACAGCGAAAACTTCTCCCTCCCCGAAACCATGCAGACGCAGGAGTCGCTCGACAGCTCGCTCGCCACCAACAGCGAGAACATCGACGCCTACATCGCCAATCATAATGCTGTGACGGACGCCTTCGACAAGCAGAAGGTTCGCATCCGCGACCTCGAAACCGAACTCACCGCCACCATCGCCGCTCGCGATGAAGCCGTCAGCCGCATCGCCAACGCCGAAAAACGCGCCGAAATCGCCGAGGCCAAGGCGCAGGAGCTTCAGAAGGTTCTTGACCCCGAAGGATATCTCCAGAAGGAGGCTGAGCAGATCACCCGCATCGACTTCGGCGTCCTCAAGGATCTCACCGGCAAGATCACTTATGTCAACCCCGAATACGGATATGTCACCATCGACCTCGGCCTCCTGAGCCAGGTCAAGCGCGACGGCAACACGCTCAACATCCCGCTTCCGCAGAACGCGCTCATGTCCGTCGCCACCTCGCTTGACCCGGCCAACGCGCGCTATGTCTGCAAGCTCCAGGCTACCGACATCAAGGCGAACGCCACCGTCGCCACCATTCTTCCTTCCCCGGCCGGCAAGATCGCCGTTCCGAAGGTCGGCGACGTCGTCTACTTCTC
>CAZAAM010000122.1:0-6095 GCA_964483055.1 uncultured Victivallales bacterium | reverse complement strand
GTCCCATCATGGCGATCAGGTCGGCGACCGGATCGCGATCCGCATAGTCCGGCTCAGGGAAGCGCGGCGGAGTCCATTTCGCCTTGAGGTGCAGCTTCGGAAGTCCTTTGTGCATGTATTCGATGTCAATGTCGCAGACGGTCTTGTCGCCATAAGTCACATGGAACTTTCCAGTATCGGTGAAGACGCCAAGCACGGTCGCCTCAACGTCACGCTCCGCCGCCAGCTTCAGGAATTCGTCGAGATTCTCCGGCGGAACGGCGAAGCTCATGCGCTCCTGCGCCTCGGAGACGAGGATTTCCCACGGCTGAAGTCCGGAATATTTCAGCGGCGCCTTGGCCAAATCCATGTCGCAGCCGCCGCAGACTTCCGCCATTTCGCCGACGCTGGAGGAAAGGCCGCCCGCGCCGTTGTCCGTCACGAAGCGGTACAAAAGACGGTCGCGAGCTTCGATTTCGAAGTCGCTCATGCGCTTCTGAGTGATCGGGTCGCCGATCTGGACGGCCTGCACGGGGCTGTCCTTGTGCAGCTCCTCGCTGGAGAACGTGGCGCCATGAATTCCGTCCTTGCCGATGCGACCGCCCGTCATCACGATCAGATCGCCCGGCTTGATTTCCTTCTCCCAGCCGTTGCGGTCGCCGATCTTGCGCGGAATTGTGCCGACCGTGCCGCAGTAGACGAGGGGCTTGCCGATATAGCGGTCATCGAAGTATTCCCATCCTGCCGCATAGGGAATTCCGCTCTGATTTCCTCCGTCAATGACGCCTTTGTGGACGCCGTCGCGCAAACGGCGCGGCTGAAGAAGGCCTTCCGGGACATCCTTCGGATCCGTGAACGGGGAGCCAAGGCAATAGCCCCAGACATTGAGCAGAAGATTCGCGCCCATGCCCGTGCCCATCGGATCGCGATTGACGCCGACGATGCCAGTCATGGCGCCGCCATAAGGATCCAGCGCGGACGGACTGTTGTGCGTCTCCGCCTTGTAGGCAAGATCGAATTTGTCGTTGAAGCGGATTACGCCGGCGTTGTCCGTAAAGACGGAGACCAGCCACGGAACGCGCTTCTGAAGCTCCTTCGTGCTTTTTTGAATGAAGGATTTGTAAAGATTGGAAATATGCTCCGTTTTCCCGTCCGGAGCGACGTAGTCGATTTCAGCGGAAAAGATCTTGTGCTTGCAGTGTTCGCTCCACGTCTGCGCAAGAACTTCCATTTCGACATCGGTCGGATTCCGGCCGAGGCTCTTGAAATACGCCTGAATGCTCTTCATCTCGTCGAGGCTGAGCGCAAGAGTTCCCTTGCGCGAAATCTCCATAAGCTCCTCGTCGCTGACGTTCAGGTCGTATTCCCTCACCTGGATTCTATCGTCTCCGGCGACTTCCGGCTTGTTCAGCGGAATGGGCGCTTCGAGCAGCTCCGCGCGGGAGAAAACGGAAACGGTTTCAATCAGTTCGTTGGCAAGCAGCTTCTTTGCGATGCGAAGAGCGTCCTCGCGCGACAGCTTCGGCGCATCGAGCAGGTATTCCACAGAGCTGTAGACATGCTCCTGACGCGTCAGCTTGCGTCCGATAATGTCGCCGACCGCAACGTGCGCCGTGCGTCCGACGTTGTCCGTTACGCCCGGCTTGAATCCGACGCGGATCAGCCAGTCGAACGCCGGACCGTCTGCGACCGGAGTCTGGCCGACGATCCCCGTCTGCGTGACCGGATTGCTCAATTCGCGGGCGACGGCGAGAGCCTGTTCCGGATCGATTTCGGCGCAAACCGTGTAAACGTCGCGGGTTCGAACGCCCTGAACATCCGTGACGCCAAGCGAGCCGGCCGCTTTTCTTTGCAACGAAAGTCCGCGTGCGTCCTTCCATTGATTCCTGCCCGAGATTTCAATTCGATAATCCATAGTGAAGCCTTGCAGATTGGGGGTTGACGAACTTATCCTTAAATATACTGCGAAAACGCGCCCTTTTCAAGACGCGTTTTCAGAAAGAGACGCCCCTTTCTCGGCTTCATTGCGGCGCGGCGGAGATTCCCGGTTTCGACTCCGGTTCCGTCAGTATGAACTCCTCCAGCGCAGACGCATAGGCTTCGATGGAATCCAGGTCGACCCATTCGCATGCGGAATGAAGACCTTCTCCGCGCACGCCAATGACCGCGACCGGCACGCCGAGCTGACTCCAATGCACGGAATCCGTGGCTCCGCACAAATCCGCAAAGCGGATGCGGCGTTCAGGGAAATGCCGTGCGAAGATATCGCGCAGGCGTCGCATCTCCGGGTCGTCTGCATCGCTGAAGACTGCCGGCAATGATTTGATGACTTCGACTTCCAGCCCCGTAATTCGTCTGAGCGATTCCAAGATCGCTTCCTTATGGGAATCCTCCACATGACGGAAATCAAGGCAGAGCGACGCTTCTTCCGGTATCTGATTGTTCGTCTTTCCCGCCTGCATCATGCATGCGGACATCGTGTCGCCCCATTCCGATTCCGACGCTGGATTCTTCCATGAATCGCGGAAGCGCAGATAGCCGTCGATCAGCTTGTCGATCGGATTTTCGCAATGCCACGGATAGGCTCCGTGCCCGCCCGGTCCGCGCGCAATAAGGCGCACGCCGAGCGCGCCTTTTTGCCGCACCGCGATGTCATAGTCGTTATGACTGTCCAGCAACGCTACGAAACGTGCTGCCCCGTATCCCCGATTCGCCATTGCGCCGGTCGTCGCGCCGCCTGTTTCTTCGTCTGCGGAGAAGACGGCGCCGATGGACGCCTTGCCGTTCAGATCGCAAAGAATCTTCGCGATGCAGACGCAGTTGCCGAGGCAGTCGACCGCTCCGCGTCCGTACAGCAGTCCGTTCTCGATTCTCGGCTCGAATTGCTCCGAATTCGCGGAAACGACGTCTAAATGCGCGTTCAGCAATATCTCGGGAACTGGGTCGGAATTCGCTGCGGCGTACAGGACGTCCCGCCCGTCGATCGATTCCGTCCTGCAGGCGATGCCGCGCTTTTCCAGAAAGGCGCGCAGAACGGAGGACGCGCGGTTGACGGCAGCGCGGTCGGAGGTGACGGGACGCTGCCGGATGAGTTCGCAAAGCAAGTCGACGTATTCGGAATTCATGAGGGAAGTCTCCTTTTTTATGCAAATGGCGGATGAACCGTAATTCGGAAATATACCGTGCGTTCGGAAGAAATGCAAGATCCGCCGCCTGATTCTGCGAACCCTTTTCAACAGCTTGGCGAACGCGAAAAGCGCCAGCGGAACGAATGCGAATGGCGTCGTCCGTAAAAACAAAAAAACGCCGTCGCGCAGTCGCTCGATTTCACTCCGAAGTCCAAATGGAATGTTCTGCGACTGACGCAAGCCAACGAAACGATCAAAGAGCGCATGCCATCCGGGGCATCGCTCGACCGAACCGGCGCAGGAATCGCGCTGCCAACGAAACGACGAGAACGGACGCCGTCGCAAAGATTGCCGGTCGATCAGAGAATTTCAGCGCATCACGATCAAAGATGAGGACAGCCGTTTCCGCATGACCGCAAACGATGTCGGCGCGTTCTTCAATTTCCGGGAAAGGCGCGCCGTTTGTCAGATTCGGACGATCATCATCGATCTCGCCGAAACGAAATGGCGGAATAAGAGCTTGGGGCAAAAGCGAAAGTTCCGCTTCAAATCCCCGAATCCTCCTTGGAGAACGCGTCGAGCGCTTCGTCATCCTGCATAAGAGCTTCGATCTCGTCGCCAAGCCACGGAAGCATCGTGACGAGCCGCATGGAATTCTCCTTGAAAAACAAAGGAAGAAACATGGAGTATTCGACTTCGGGATTGGCGCAGGGTCCGCTGAGTATCACCGGCCAGCACAATCCGGCGACCTGCAGCATGAAGTGCAGATCCACCGTCCCTGACAAAAGTTCGGCGCTGCCCGCCGCAGTGTACGAATCGAACAGCGGGCCGGAAAGCTTCAGACTGCGAACGTTCACGACTCCGTCCGACAAATCGAGGTCGAACGTTCCGTCCGTAAACTCCACGTCCTGCGTTCCTGCAAGAACCTTCATGTACTCCCCGCCGATCAAAGCGACGAGCGGTTCGCGCACGCTTTCAAACGGAACAAGGTCGAAAAGAGTCGGCAGCACGCTCAGCGGAAGAAACACGAGGTTGATCGCCATGAAATCCTCGCGGATGGAGTTGCGGATCTTGACGTCCTTCACTCGTCCGCGGAGCTGCGCATTCCATGTCTTCTGAATCGCCTCCTCGGAAAAGCCCGTTCCGACAGCACGAATGGTCAGTTCCGGACACTCGCCGAACAGGCGGTTGTCATTCTTCCGGCTTCCGAAGGTCTGAATCAGCGGCGTCAGGGCGATGTCGCGAAGCCGGGAGTCCAACGCGAATCCAAGTTCCCCGGAAGGAAGAAAATCCAAGTAGAGCGACGCCGTCCCCTTTAGGAAGCCGGACAGAGCCATGTCCGGCATGGCAACGGTCGATCCGGAGAAGCGCGCCGGTCCGCAGAAGGAAAAATCGACAGGACTTCCTCCCCAGAAAAGACTCGTCAACGCCAGATTCACCGTGAAGTCCGGAAAGTAAAACTGCGGGAAGTCGCTCCAAGGAATAAGCGCAAGCATTCGCAGATCCAGAGCGTCGGAGCGAACCGAGGGCGGCGCGACGACGTCCGCAGGTCGCGACCATCCCAAATGAAAGCGAGGAGTTCCCGACATGTCCGCCAGAGACAAGTCCGCGGAACCGAAAAGCGTTTTTCGGGCGCGATGAAGATCCAGCGAGAGTCGTCCGTTCAACATCGGAACAGGAGAAGCCGCATCTTCGGCATGGAGCAGCATGCGCGGAATCACCAAAGCGCCTTTCAGCGTTTGTTCCGCAAATCGATTGCGCGCCGCATAATGGAAGGAGCCATCCGTGGACAGCTGATCCAGAGGAATGCAATCGGCGGGAAACGCGTCGGAAAGAGCAAGCGCGTTCGGTCCGAGGCGCACGCTGGTCAGGTTGAAATCCATGCGGCAGTCGTCCTTCAGGAGAGCGGTTCCGTTGACGCATGCGAATGCCGCCTCCTGCTCCTGGTCGTCGAAAAGATCGATGCAGACGTCGTCGACCCGCACTGTGCGGGCGGACGCGTCGAATTCGATGCGTCCGTTCAATGCCGCGCGATGAAATGCAAGCATGTCTCCACGCGCCAGCAGCGAAACGTCGCGTCCGCGCATGATGGCGACGACCGAGGCTTTTCGACAGCGCTCCGACAGGAAGATGTTCGCTGAGCCTTCAATCCTGCCGTCGACAAAGCAAAACTCGGGAGTCGGAGGCAGCAACGCGCCGAACTTGCGCAAACGAAGCCCTCGCGCGGAAAGCATGAGCGATGCATTCTCCGGAATCGGAGCGCGGAGCGAAAGCGCGATCGGGGTCGAATCATTGGTCAGCGCAAGAATCGCGCCGTCTTCGTCCTCCAAAGTCGCGGTCAACTCCTGAATCTCACCCTCCTGCGCAATGGGATCGAAAAGGAAGCTTATGCGCATGGTTCCGTTCGAAAATCCCGCATCGCTCGGATACAGATCGCTTCGATTCAAGCGGCTCAAAAGCTGCTCCGCAAGCATGGGGTCCAAACGATCCAGCGCCAGCAGGCCGCGCAACTGTCGGCTGGATCCGCTGCTCAGATCCAGCGTGAAGTCGAAAAAGTTCTCGGCCTGCGCACGCAAAACGGTCTCCACATGATACCGTTCGCCGGACGGCGCGATGCAGAACAGGGCGAACCCATTCAAGTCGAAAGGAATTTCATTTCCATCTCTGTCGCGGAACGGGAGCTGCGTGACGCGCGATGTCACGTTCGCGCTTAGCAGCATGGAGGGAAAGTCGAAATGCAGCTGAACTCCGGCGTTGTAGCGGGTCTGATCCAGCCCTGCACGCTTCAGGAGGTTCGCGACTCGCTCGAAATTCGGTCCGGCCGCGACGACCGTATCGTACAACTTATAGCGGATATTGCCGACAAGATCCGCCGTCGCCACATCGTACTTTCCAGAAAGATCCAAATGCAGGAGCTCCTCCTCCTGCGAAAAGAAGTCCACATAGCTGTCGGTTACCGTGAATGCGCGGATGCCCGATATTTCCTCC
>CAZAAM010000121.1:0-6109 GCA_964483055.1 uncultured Victivallales bacterium | reverse complement strand
CTTCGTGCTGCTCGTCGTCTGCGGAGTCGCGACGGCGATCATGGCGACGACGGCTGTCATGACCAAGGAACCCATTGAAAAGGCGTCCGCTGCAAAGCTCGTCGACGGTCTTAAGAGCGTCCTGCCCGCATTCGACAACGATCCCTCGAAAGATTTCTTCGAAGTCAAGCCGGAAGAAAAAGGCGGCAAAGAAGAGAAAACAATCCGCTTCTATGTCGGACGCAAGAACGGCTCGATCGTCGGCTATGCGGCGGAATCCTCCGCGAAAGGCTACGGCGGCGATGTGACGGGGCTCGTCGGCTTCCTTCCGGACGGGACGGTCGACGTCGTCATCATTCAGAGCCACAATGAGACGCCGGGCATCGGCACGATCATCGTGGAGCGGACGCGCAAGCGCACGATTTCCGATCTTCTTCGCGGCGCGAAGCCGGAAGAAGGACTTCCGCCGAATCAGTATCTCGATTCCTACAAAGGAATAAAGCCCGGCTCCGCGAAATGGGAAAAAGGTGAAGTAGACTTCCGAACGGGCGCGACGATCTCGTCGGTCGCCGTGCGCGATTTGGTCTGGGACGCGGCGACCGCGCTGGAACGGCATTTGAATCAGGGAGGCAAGTGACATGGGCTTCATTCGCGAATTTTTGAAGGGAATCTGGAAGGAAAACCCTGTGCTCGTACTGGTGCTGGGCATGTGCCCGACGCTGGCGACGAGCTCGAACGCGTCGAACGGTCTCGCGATGGGACTGGCGACTACCTTCGTTCTGGCGCTCAGCAACGCCGTGATCAGCGCGATTCGCAATCTTGTCCCGGGCAAGATCCGCATCCCGTGCTATATTGTGGTCATTGCGACGTTCGTCACCGTGGTCAAGCTGCTGATGCAGGCCTACGCCCCGGCGGCGATTTACAATGCGCTTGGCATCTTCCTTCCGCTGATCGTCGTGAACTGCATCGTGCTGGGACGCGCGGAAGCGTTCGCCTCCAAGCATGGCGTCCTGCTTTCCATTGCGGATGGTCTCGGCATGGGAATCGGCTTTACATTCGCTTTGGTCGCGCTCGGATGCGTGCGCGAATTTCTTGCGTCCGGCTCTCTGTTCGGCATAGACCTTCAGTGCTTCGACGAAGGCTTCGCCATCATGGGGCAGGCGCCCGGAGGATTCATCCTCCTCGGTCTCTTCCTTGCCGGCATGAATCTGCTGAACATGCGCCGCGCCAACAAGGCGGGAACGCGGTATGAGCCGCCGGCGGACTTTGACTGCCGTCATTGTTCGATCTGTCAGCTTTCCAGCGAGAAGTGATTGCCGAGAAGCAAATCTTGATTAAGAAAATCCGTCGGATTCGCGCGGACGCTTAAAGAAAGCGATTCCGGATCACGATTATGGCGTTCGCCAGACGGAGCGAGAAATGAAATGACGGGCGTTCGGCTTTTTTCGGACGCCCGTTATTTTTTCGCCTTTTTGCAAAGACATGCGGATTGATTCGCCTGTTCGAGAGAAATCGACACATTTCCTCCCTGACCTGTCCGTTCCGAGGATGTTTCAAAAAAACGGAAAATCGGAGGACATTAGAGCGATTGTCCCCTTCGCATGCCGCAGCAGGCATCATTGAACAAAAAGCTTGTTTCGAGACGGATGGAGAACGCCACGACGGAAATCGGAAAAGCCGAGATGATTTGCGCCTCTATCCTGAGCGCTCTTCGCGGCTCCGGAGGACCATGAGAACCCGCATGAAAGCGTTTTCGGCGGCATGTCGGCGTTCGTTTTCTTTACATGCCTGCGCAATTCGCACGGCGCTTTTCCGTTCCAAAGGAGTCCGGACCTGCAGCGCGACGTGCCGTTTTCTGAAATGAAACAGCGCCGCATGAATGATTTAAGTTGACTTATCATCCGCAATCGCGCCCTGTGAGGAGCTTTTTCAAAACGGCATGAATTTTTTTTAATCAAAAAGATATGAAACAGAACAAAAAAGGAATTGCAAATTCGGATTTTGCATGTAGAATAATGGTAACACGAAATGAAGCGCGTTCGCATGCGCTTCGTGAAAACTTTTCAATCTCTTTTTGGAAGGAAAATGCAAACATGAGCTACAACAAAGGTTGCGTCACCGCCCGCTCCATGCCGTTCTGGTGCGTTGAAAACCCCCTGAGCGATCCATTCGGCGGAAACGTGTTGGAAAAGATTGATTCCCTTGAAGCTGCGAAGATCATCGCCTGGGGCGCCGGAGAAGGCCTCCTGGAAGAGACCAGCTTCCATGACGACGACGTCGTGCCGTGGGATCCGGCGAACCCGGAAGACGATCTTGATCCGAACAGCGCGGTCTACAAGAAGCTGCGCGACATTAAGGCCGTTCTGGACGCCGCCGGCGTGAAGGTCAACGCCGCCACCTGCAGCCTGCATGGCAACAAGCTTTTCCGCGACGGCGGACTTTGCAACCCGGATCCGGAGCTGCGCGCTCTCGCCGCGAAGAAGGTCGAACGCACTCTGCGCATCGGTCAGTTCCTCGGCGCGCGTCACTTCATCTACTGGGTCGCCCGCGACGGCTTCGAAGTTCCGGTCGCCACGGATTGGAACAACGTCTACTGCTGGCTTGCGGACGGACTGAATCATGTGACGGACTACATTGCCGAGAAGGGCATGACCAACTACATCGGCGCCACCATCGAACCGAAGCCGAACGAGCCGCGCGGCCAGATGTTCATTCCGACATCCGGACATGCTGTCGGCTTCATCATGACTGCGCTCAAGAAGCCGGACTTCTGGGGCGTCAATCCCGAACTGCTTCAGCATGAGAGCATGTGTCTGCTGAACTCTTGCATGACGGTCGCCTATCTCTGCCATGCCAACAAGCTGAAGTTCCTGCACTTCGGATGCCAGATCAAGGCGCAGTTCGATAACGACTTCCCGCCGCTGATCGGACCGGAAGGTCTCAAGGAGACGGTCTTCATGTTCAAGGTTCTCAAGGACGCAGGCTGGAAGGGCGTCGTCGAATTCGACTGCCACATGCTTCGCGCCGAAGGCGACCTCAAGGAGCAGATCGAATGCCGCAAGCAGTTCGTCCGCAACTGCGCGGAAGCGGTCGACATCGCCGTCGCGCTTGCCGATCGCATTCAGACGCCGGATCTCTCCAAGGGAGCATCCGCCGCCGATCTCGCCAGCATTCGTCAGATGTGCAATCTCTGATGCGGCGAAGACCACGGCAAGAAAGAACGAAAGCAACACCAACGAAGACTTGAAGACAGAGGAGAACTCATGGGACTGTATCTTGGAATCGACGCCAGCACGCAAAGCATGAAATGCATTGTAATCGATACGATGGCAGGCGAAATCGCGGCGGAAAGCAACGTGAATTTCGGACGCGATCTGCCGCAGTACGATTCGCCGAGCGGCTTCCTTCCGGACGACGATCCCTTGGTCAAGCGCTCCGATCCCCGAATGTGGCTGGACGCTTTGGAACTCGCGCTCCAGCGTCTGGCCGCGACGGGGGTCTCCATGTCTTCCATCGTCGGCATATCCGGATCCGGGCAGCAGCATGGATCCGTCTATCTCGCCGATGACATTCCAACGTTCGCCCTGGGGCGCACGCTTGCTGAACAGATCGCCCCGATTCTTTCCCGTCCGACGTCCCCGATTTGGATGGATCGTTCCACGGAGGCGGAATGCAAGGAGCTTTCCGCGAAGTTCGGCGACCGCATGCAACGAGACACTGGAAGTCCGGCCATCGAGCGTTTTACCGGACCTCAGATCCGAAAGTTCGCCAAGGAGAATCCGGAGGCCTATGCGAAGACGAAACGCATTCATTTGGTGAGCTCGTTCCTTTGCTCCGTTCTCTGCGGTCGCTCCGCTCCGGTCGACTACGGCGACGGAGCCGGAATGAATCTTTTGAATCTGAATACGCTGGATTGGGATCCTGAAATCACGGAATTCACCGCGCCCGGTCTTATCGACAAGCTGCCGCCGCTTGCGCCATCCAAGCATGTCGCAGGCACGCTCGATCCCTATTTTGAAAAATTCGGACTTCGCCCGGGCATCCCCGTCTGCGTTTGGTCCGGCGACAACCCGAACAGTCTCATCGGCATTGGCGCCGCGCTGCCCGGCTTTGCCGGAATCAGCCTTGGCACGAGCGACACCTTCTTTTCTCCGATGGAGAGCTTCTCCACGGATCCGGAAGGCTGCGGCCATGTCTTCGGCAATCCCGCCGGCGGCTTCATGAGCCTCATCTGCTTCTCCAACGGATCGCTTGCCCGAGAAAAGGTCAAGGAGCAGTGCGACGTCTCGTGGACCCGCTTCGACGTCGAGGCATGCAATGAGACGCGTCCCGGAAACGAAGGACGCCTGATGCTTCCCTATTTCGAAGTGGAGAACACTCCGCTCGTCCTTGCGCCCGGCGTCAGACTCAACTTCGATCCCGACGCTGCCACGGACGCTCAGAAGATTCGGGCTGTTTTCGAATCCCAGGCGCTTACGATGCGTCTTCATACCGCGTGGCTTGGCAAAAAGTTCAGCCGCATCCGCGTGACCGGCGGCGCGTCCAAATCCATCGGACTCCGCCGCATCCTCGCCGATGTCTTCAACGCACGAATCGAGACCATCGCCGTTACGAATTCCGCAGGACTCGGCGCCGCCATGCGCGCTGCGAACGCCATTGCGGACAGCTCTCTTCAGACCCTCGCCAACGAGTTCTGCGCGACGGTTGAAGCGATCGATCCCGATCCGGAAAACGTTCCCATTTACGACTCCATGCTGGAAAAATATGCCGAGCTTGAACGTTCCGCACGTTCCTGATTCGGCATGCGCGGACGGACCGCATTGCATCGAAAATGCGCAGACGCCGCGTTGCGGAATCCAGACAAGGCGGCTTCGCGCGTGACGGAAACCAGCGTCGAATATTCAGCATCTCAACGTCGCATCCGACGCAGATGCAGGAAAAAATGATGCGATGCCGACCAATGGCATGGAAAATGAGATCCTGCGAAAAATGAAGAAAAGAATCCTGGCTTCCAAGGAGTTGTCCGATTCAGAGAAAGTGAAGATTTTGACCGTGCTGGAAAGCTGAATTGAAAGGAGAAGCCGTAATGAAAAAAATCGTCGCTGCTCTTTTGGGCGCTTTTTTTCTTTTTCCTTTTTTCTTGTTCGCTTCGGAGAATACGGACGCAGTTTTTTCTCAGGAAGCGACGCGTCCGGCGCATGAAACGAACCCGGATGAATCGGATCATGGATTGACGCCATTCGGCGTACGATTTCTCAAGGGGGGGCAAACGCCCGCATTGCTGGAAAAGGCGTTCCTTTCGCGGGATCTGCACGCGCGTTTTCTTTGGCTTGGAGATGCCAAAACGATCGGAGGCATGTACAATCTTGCAAAACAAACATCGAATCCGGAAGAGGCTGGCAAGCGAGAAGCTCTGATCGGTCATTTTTCATACTGGCAGAAGCGGAATCCCGGCGACGTCGCCCGCACGCTTGACGCGACCATCGAGGAGTACTTCGGAAAGGCTCTTACGATCGACCAGGCCTTCGAGGAGACGAAGGGGTGGTATTCCGGCATTCCGGCGCCGACGGAGGACGATCGTGTTCGGGATGCCATTCGATGCGCCGGGTTCGGTGGAGCGGCTGCCGCCATAGCGCTCGCCGCGCTCGTCGTTGCGTTCTCGTTCGCTTGGAAGCGCAGAAATCGCATCGCGAGTTTCTTCGCCCGCCTTGCTCTTGCGGATCGCTTCTCTTCCCTTCCTGTTTGGCGCAAATATCATGTCGCGCTTTCCGTTGTCGCCTTTGCCATGCTCGCCGTCGCGGCGGCTGACGTGAATGCGCCGTATGGATTCTATGTCTTCCTGCGCATCGTTTCGTGCTCCTCTTTCCTGGGGTTCCTTGCGTGCGGTCTTCCCTTCCTTCTGAAATTCCTTTCACTCCTCGCCGCGATCCTTTACAACCCGATCGCCATGGTTCGTTTCAACGACTCTGATCCGTGGATCGTCTTCAATTGCCTCTCTCTGGCTCTCCTCCTCGCTTGCTGGATCGCGCAATTCGCCTCCTCCGGACGCGCCGGTTGTCCGATTCAGAGAAAGTGAAGATTTTGACCGTGCTGGAAAGCTGAATTGGTAAGGACATGTTTGATTTCTTTG
>CAZAAM010000120.1:0-6224 GCA_964483055.1 uncultured Victivallales bacterium | reverse complement strand
CGCGCGGCGCGGCAGACTGAAGCCAGCAGGATCAGGAACTCGCCACGCCGATTCATGGATTAACAAAAGGAGCATCGGCAATGACAAAGGATGACATGAAGAAAACAGTGCAAAGCATGATCACTGCTCCGTCTTGCTGTCAGGAGCTTAAGACGGCCGGGGAAAAATGGCTCGACGCAATCGGAACCGCGGATGAGAAGGTCTCTGCGGCCGCACTCGTCGCAGAAGCGAAGGAAGACGTTGCGACCATCGATCATGTCCTTGCCTTCTTCAAATCCGAAAAGGCCGCAAGCATTTTCGGCGCAGACAAGGCGAAGGCGATGGCCGCGCATGCTCAAGACGTCAAGGCGGCGGGCGGAAAGTGGTGCGACTGCCCGGCCTGCGCGGCGGGTCGAATCGTCGTTGAAAACGCGGACGTCATTCTCTGAATCCGCAGGCGCGGCTCTCCTGAAACGCAAACGCAGAAGCGTTTCCGTTTCCACTTAGACGCGTGAAAGGCGCCATTCGGCGGGTGCGACGGACAAAGTTCGCAACCGCCTCTTTCTTTGCCCGAACGACGAAACAAGACGGACTGGCAAAAGGACTTTTTGTTTTTATGAAAAGCAAGAGGACTTTTCCGCGTCTGCCGCGCCGTCGCGAATGCAGGGAACATGAACTGCGTCCTTTCTGTCGCCGGGAAGCTCCGCCATCCCTTTTGCCGACAACTTTTGCAAACAGGATCCGATGCGGTTCGAATCGCTCGAAGCTTCCCTTGGACGGGATCGCTTCGTCGTGCTCGATTGTCAAAGGATCGGCATGCGCCGGATGACGAATCGACAAGGAAAAAGCCCGCGCCCGGTTGAATTCCAGCGCGGGCCGGCATCACGTTCCGTTGATGAAACGCGCGAACGACCTTCCAGACGCTTCATCCGATCTTCGGAAGCTGGGAGAAGCCCTTCGCAAGCTCTTCGTCGGACGGGATGCAGTCGCTCATGTCGCGATCATTGAACTTCTGATAGGCGAGCATGTCGAAGTATCCGGTTCCGGTCAGTCCGAAGACGATGTTCTTCGCCTCGCCGGTCTCCTTGCATTTCAGCGCCTCGTCGATGGCGACGCGGATCGCATGGCTGCTCTCCGGCGCAGGAAGAAGCCCCTCCACGCGCGCGAAGGTCTCCGCCGCCTGAAAGACGCTAGTCTGCTCAACGGAAACCGCTTCCATCATGCCGTCGTCGTAAAGCTGGGAAAGAACGGAACTCATGCCGTGGTAGCGAAGACCGCCGGCATGATTCGCGGAGGGGATGAATCCGCTTCCGAGCGTATACATCTTCGCCAAGGGGCAGACTTTGCCCGTGTCGCAAAAGTCATAGGCATAGCGTCCGCGCGTCAGGCTGGGGCAGGATGCAGGCTCGACTGCGATGAAGCGGCAGTCTGCCTCGCCGCGAAGCTTTTCGCCCATGAACGGAGCGATAAGACCGCCAAGATTGGAGCCGCCGCCCGCGCAGCCGATGATGATATCCGCTTTGACGCCGTAACGCTCCAGCGCGGCCTTTGTTTCCAGTCCGATGACGCTTTGATGCAGCACGACCTGCGAAAGGACGGAGCCAAGCACATAGCGATAGCCTGGCGTGGAAACAGCCTTTTCGACGGCCTCGGAGATGGCGCAGCCGAGACTTCCGGTCGTGCCGGGGAATTCCTTCAAAATGCGGCGTCCGACTTCCGTCGTTTCGGAAGGCGACGGCGTGACATCCGCGCCGTAGGTGCGCATGACTTCGCGGCGGAAGGGCTTTTGTTCATAAGAACATTTGACCATGAAGACCTTGCAGTCCAAGTCAAAGAAAGCGCACGCCATTGCAAGCGCGGTGCCCCATTGTCCAGCTCCGGTCTCCGTCGTGACGCCTTTCAGACCCTGCGCCTTGGCATAGTACGCCTGCGCAATGGCGGAATTGAGCTTATGGCTTCCGGAGGTGTTGTTGCCTTCGAACTTGTAGTAAATATGCGCGGGCGTATCCAGCGCTTTTTCCAGAAAGTAGGCGCGAACAAGCGGAGAGGGACGATACATCTTGTAGAAGCGATAGATCGGCTCCGGAATTTCGAAATACGGAGTATTGTCGTCCAGCTCCTGACGGACCAGCTCGTCGCAGAAGACAGGACGGAGGTCCTCGAAAGTCATCGGCTTAAGCGTCGCCGGATTCAGAAGCGGAGCAGGCTTGCGCTTCATGTCCGCGCGAACATTGTACCACGCCTTCGGCAATTCGCTTTCGGAAAGATAGATCTTGTAGGGGATTTCCGGATCCGCGGCCGGCGCGGCTCCGCTATTTTGATTCGCCATGCCAGATTCCTCCATTCGCATGCGGTTTCTATCGCGGTTCGTCTTTTAAAAAATGCATGCCGCCTCCTCCGTCCCATGAGCTGTCGCCGGACGGAAGAAGGAAGCGGCTCGGAAGCTCATTCCCACTCGATCGTTCCGGGAGGCTTGCTCGTGACGTCGTAGACAACGCGATTGACGCCGCGCACCTCGTTGACGATCCGGCTGGAAATGGTTTGCAAGAGTTCTTTCGGGAGTTCGACCCAGTCCGCCGTCATGCCGTCACAACTGTCCACGACGCGCAGCGCGATGACGTATTCGTAAGTGCGGAAATCGCCCATGACGCCGACCGTGCGGACCGGCAGAAAGATTGCAAAAGCCTGCCAAACCTTGTAGTAAAGTCCGGCCTTCTTGATTTCGTCGACCATGATTTCGTCGGCTTCGCGCAGAATGTCGAGCGTCTCTTTGGAAACGGCGCCGAGATGCCGCACGCCAAGTCCGGGACCAGGAAACGGCTGACGCATGACGACTTCCTTCGGAAGACCGAGCTTCTGTCCGACCTCGCGGACCTCGTCCTTGAAAAGCTGGGCGAGCGGTTCCAGCAGCTTGAACTTGAGATCAGGAGGCAGTCCGCCGACATTATGATGGCTTTTGATCGTATGCGCAGGATTGCCGTTGATCGGGATGCTTTCGATGACGTCCGGATACGTCGTGCCCTGCGCGAGAAACTTCGCATCGCCGACCGTCCGAAGAGAATCGGAAAAGACTTCGATGAATTCGCGCCCGATGATCTTTCGCTTCGTTTCCGGCTCCTCAACGCCTTGCAATTTCGCAAGAAAGCGTTCCGACGCGTCCACCGTCAGAAGATCCATGTTGAAGTTATTGCGGAACAATTCGTTGACGCGCGCCGCCTCGTTCTTGCGAAGCAGGCCGTTGTCCACGAAAATGCATTTCAGGCGCGACCCGATGGCACGATGAATCAGAGCCGCCGCGACCGAAGAATCCACGCCGCCGGAAAGACCGAGCACGACGCGCTCCTCTCCGACGATTTCGCGGATCTTCTTGAGCGAGGATTCGATGAAGGATTCCATCGTCCAACTTCCGGAACATCCGCAAATCGTCCGGCAGAAGTTGGCAATGACCTTGCTTCCGTGCGGCGTATGCACCACTTCCGGATGGAACTGAATGCCGAACATCCGTCCGTCCGCAAAACGCACCGCAGCGTTTTCAGTGTTTTCCGTAGAGCCGATGATCGTTGCGCCAGGCGGCAAGCGTTCGACTTTGTCGCCATGGCTCATCCAAACCCTTTCCACGGAATCCAGTCCTGCGAGCAAAGCATCGGAAGAATCCTTCACGACAAGCTCCGCAAAGCCGTATTCACGTGCGCCGGACGGTGCGACGACGCCGCCGAGCGTCTGCACCATCAGCTGCATGCCGTAGCAAATGCCCAACACCGGAATGCCGAGCCGAAAAATCTCCGGATCGATTTTCGGCGCTCCATCCGCGTACACGCTGGCGGGACCGCCGCTCAAAATGATGCCGGAGGGCGCAAGCTTCTTCAGTTCCGCCGCCGAAACGCCGAACGGGAGAACCTGACTGTAGACGCGGCATTCGCGAACGCGGCGTGCGATAAGCTGACTGTATTGCGAACCGAAGTCGAGAACGGCGATCGACTCCGCGGGACGTGTCATTTCCTGCATGGCGCGCCCTCCCCGTCACTGAAGACAATGATCGAGAAGCGAGAAGGTCTGCGCACGGTCCGGACCGACAGACACGATTCCGATCTTGCACGAAAGCATGTCCGCGATCTTGCGCAGATAGGCCTGCGCGTTCGGCGGCAGTTCGTCAAACTTCGTCGCTGACAAGGAAGATTCCTTCCAGCCCGGCACGGTTTCGTAGACCGGCTCCACGCGCGCCAAATCCCGCACGTCCGAAGGAAATTCGTCAATAATGCGTCCGTCGAGGCGATACGCCGTGCAAATTTTAATCTCGTCCAATCCGTCGAGCACGTCGAGCTTGGTCACGGCAAGATAATCCACGCCGTTGACAAGGCAGCTGTAGCGGCAGGCGACGATGTCAAGCCATCCGCAACGGCGGGGCCGTCCGGTCGTCGCGCCGAATTCGCCGCCCTTCTCGCGAAGATAGTCGCCTTGCGCATCGAACAGTTCCGTCGGGAACGGACCCGCGCCGACGCGGGTCATATAGGCTTTCAGTACGCCCCAGACGCAAGTGATGCCGCGCGGCGGGACGCCCGTGCCCGTGCATGCGCCGCCGCTGGTCGTATTGCTGCTCGTGACAAACGGAAACGTGCCGTGATCAATGTCGAGGAACGCGCCTTGCGCGCCTTCCAGAAGGATCTTCTTCCCTGCGAGACGCGCCTGATTCACGGTCGCCGTCGTATTGACGATGTAAGGACGCAGGTATTCGGCGGCCGACCGCACGGCCGTCCATGCCTCTTCGAAATTCAGCTTCGGAGCGCCGAGTGCGACGTAAGTCTTTTCATAATGCTCCGCGCCGTCGCGAAACGCCTGTTCGAAGCGTTCCATGCAACGCATTTCTCCTGCGCGAATTCCGGTGCGCTCGACTTTGGACATGTAAGCGGGACCGATGCCGCGCAAGGTGGTTCCGATCTTCTTCTCTTTGGACGCGCTGTCCTCGTTGTAGGCGTCGATAAGCTTATGCCACGGCATAATGAGAATCGCGCGCTCGCTCAACTGAATGTTGGAAAGAGAGATTCCGCGTGCCGCAAGCGATTCCATTTCGCTCTTGAGCGCGATCGGATCGACGACGACGCCGTTTGCGATGACGCAGACCGCGTCCTTGTTCAGAATTCCGGACGGAACCAGATGCAGGACATACTTCTCCTTGCCGTCGCAAACCGTGTGACCGGCATTGTTTCCGCCCTGAAAGCGAACGACCATGTCCGCTTCCGGCGTGAGCACGTCGATGATTTTACCTTTTCCCTCGTCGCCCCATTGCACGCCGACAAGAACGTCCACAATCTGATCTTTCATCATTTCTTATACCTTGACTGTTTTATTTTGCATGCTCCAGATGACGATGATACTCCTGGAGACTGCACACCTCGAAGCGACCGAACTCCATTTTGTCGCTGAGTCCGTCAACCGCGGCGCGCAATCCTTCCAGCGTCGTCGTCACCGGTATTCCGGAAACGATGGCGCGGGAGCGCATCTGCACCTCGTCCACCATGGCCTCCGCGCCGGCTTCGACCGTGTTGATGATCCACTGCACCTCGCCTTCTCGGATCAGGTCCAGCAGGTTCGGTCGGCCCTGGGAAATTCGGTATACCGCACGGGTCTTGATCCCGTTGTTGTAAAACAGGGTTGAAGTCCCGAGCGTCGCATAGAGATTGTATCCGAGTTCGACCAGACGCCGCGCCACCTCCACCGTCTTGGGCTTGTCCTCATCCTTGACCGAGATAAAGATGCTGCCCTTCTGCGGAAGCCTGTTGCCCGCCGCGACCTGACTCTTCAAATACGCCAGTCCGCGATTCCGGTCGATGCTCATCACTTCTCCAGTCGACTTCATTTCCGGAGACAGTACTATATCAACTCCCGGGAATTTTACAAATGGAAATACGGCTTCTTTGACTGCGATATAGGGAATTTTCACTTCTTCGACGAATCCGAGCTCCTCCAAAGACGCGCCTGTCATGCACCGCGCCGCAAGTCCCGCCAGAGGAACGCCGATCGCCTTGCTGACGAACGGCACCGTGCGCGACGCTCGCGGATTGACTTCGATCATGTACAGTTCGCCGTCCTTGACCGCAAGCTGGAGATTCATCAGCCCGCAGACATGCAGGCCGGATGCGAATTCGTAGGCGTAGGCGCGCACTTTTTCCAGAATCTCCGGCGGCAGCGTCACGGGCGGCGTGATGCTCGCCGAGTCGCCGGAATGAACGCCCGCAGGCTCCACGTGT
>CAZAAM010000119.1:0-6240 GCA_964483055.1 uncultured Victivallales bacterium | reverse complement strand
GATTGATTTCGACGTCATGCGATGTGATGCGCGCCGCCGCTCTCGGCGTTTCGCCGTCGGAAGCGCGCATGTCGAAAAGCCCTTCCCGGAGTTCGATTGCGGGAAAGGGCTTTTTTCATCGCCCTTCGCTTTTGTTCGGCGAATCGTGCGATGAACGTTGCGAATAAGAACCGGGACGCGCGATGAAGACAATGCGACGGCATCGGCTCCGCCGGAAATGCAGGGATGCATGATGTTCACGTGCGCGAAAAACGTCGGCAAGCATGTTTCGACATTGATTTCAACGAAAAATCATACGGCGAGAAATCACCCTCTTTCCGCGCTTTTCATGAAAGTCGACGCACCTTCGCCTTTCTTTGCCATGCTCAATATGGAAGACAAGCGCGCCGACTCTTCGAACAATTCGAATCGAATCCGTGCGAAATCGTCGAAATCGCTTTGATTTTTACAAGGCGGATGCAATCGTCTGCGCCTCTGTTCTGCAAAATGTCTTTTCTTCGAAGAAGAAGCACGGCGCAGCTCCGACCCGGCAAGCGCATGCGGAGCTTCAAATCGAAGAGGAAGGCGCAATTCGCCGCGCGCTTCAAGTCCCGCCCTTCCAGAAAAGAGGAAATCCGCAAAATAAAGAAAAGATTTGTTGCAATTGCAACAATCTGTGCTATAGTATGCGCTTCCAATTTTCGAAATGCTGGAGAAGGTTCTCATGAAGATAAAACTTTCATTGCGCTGGATCTATTTGTTCCTTTTGATCCTCTTCGTCATCATCTTTGTCGTCGCCTCGACCATGTCGTATCTTGCGCCATATTCCGGACGCGCCTACGTGGAATGCGGCATGGCGCCTGTCTACAGCAAGGTGTCGGGCGAAATCGAGGAGATTTATCGAAAGGACGGCGACTTCGTGGAGAGAGGCGAACCTCTTTTCCGGATCGACGATCGCAACTATCGCGCCGAGGTCGATCGTCTGACCGCTTCCTATGAAACGACTTGGAATACTCTTGAATCGCTTGACCTGCAAATCAAGGAAGAGGAGGAAAATCTTATCCGCCGTGAAAAAGAGGTGAAGAAGTACAAATCGGATTACGAGCGCGACAAGAGCCTCATGGAAAAGAGGATTCTCTCTGAAAGCGATTTCGAAACGACGCGCCTGACCTATGATGTCGCCGTTCAGGAGCTCGCCGCTCTCAAAAATCATATCGCCTCTCTAAAGCTGGAACGCGGCGCGCCCGGCAAAGAGAACAGCCAGCTGAAGACTCTCGCCGCCGAACTTGCGGTCGCCAAGAACAATCTGCACGATACCATTGTGCGCGCGCCGGTCTCCGGCGTCCTCAGCAGCCATCAGCTCTACCGCGGGCAAACGGTCGTAACCAGCGAGAGGTATTGCGTCATCCATTGTTTCGACGACCTTTCCATCAATGTGGACATCATGGAGAAAAGCGTCGGTCGTCTGAAGCCCGGACAGGACGCCTTGATCGCCTTCGACGCATTGCCCGGACGCGTCTTCCACGCAAAAATGAAGGGAATCGTGCGAGAACTCCAGTCCGGCTACGTGGCGCCGAATGAATTCCATCAAATCGAGGAAGACACCCGCTGGATTCGTTCCGTGGGGCGCAATCGAGTGCAGCTTGTCCTCTCCGAACCGCTTCCGGATGACACGCACTTGATTTCCGGCGCGAAGGCGGCGGCGACTCTTCTCAACGCGGATCACCCCGTGATTTCATGGCTTGCCGCCCGCTGGATTCACATCATCAGCCTTTTGAACTACATTTATTGAGGAAGCCTCCATGCTGCGCTACGACATGCAAATGCAGGCGTTCCGCAGGGACAAGTTCCGAAGGGTCGCATGCGCCGCTGTCATCGGCGGCACGATCGGACATTTGCTCCCCCTGTCGACGACTGCGATTTTCATTGGAATACAGCCTACGATCATGCTCATGCTCATGGATCGCTTTTCGATGCGGGAGCTGACAAAACGCTGCGTGCTCTTCCTTGCCGGGCTTTCGGCTGGAGTTCTTGCATTCGAAATGTTCCGATGCGTTCCGATTCTGACGATCCTGATCACGTACGCGCTGTTTCTTGGCGTCATCAAGTTCTTCGCGATGAGAAAAGAGGGCCCCAACCCCTTCAACGTCTTCATGACGTATTCCCTGGGCTCCATTTACAGCAGCTATCCGGACTCCGTCATGGAAGTTTCCATCTGTCAGGACTATCTCATTCAAGTCGCGCTTCTCTTCTTCCTCGTTTGGGGGCTCTTCATGCTGTTTCCTGCTCAAATGCCGCCGGACGTTCGGAAGCAGGAAGTTCCGCCGGAATTCGTCATCCCGGATCCGGAACTTGCGCTCTACGCGGCCATTTGGCTGGGCGTCTGGCTCGTTTTCATGTTTTTTGAATGGCGATTCGCCTTCTTCGCGTTTATCAGCTTCGTAAGCGCGTTTCGCTTTTTCGAACGGCGCACGATCAAGCATATCGCGCGGGAAAATACGATTGCGCATGTGACCGGATGCACGTTGTCCGCCGTATTCTGTCTGCTGCTTTTGGGCATGACGCGCAACGTCCTGCTTCTGTCGCTGGGGCTTGCCCTGCTTGTCATTCCTTTCGTCCGTCTTGCCGTCTATCCGCCGCGCGAGGAGCTTCGATATCGCACGATGATGATGCTTTTCGGCGTTCACGTCCCTCCTGTTCTGTATCTTTCCACAGAAGCGGCCTCCGTGAATCTATGTCTGCTCCGTGCGCTTCTCCTTGCCTCTCTGATGCTGATCCTGTGGTTCCTGGTCGAATATCTTTATTACGGAGGACGCGTTGCAAAAATGGTCGTGCATGCCGTGCCGACGCCGCGTCAGGCGCGGTTCCGACTGCTTCGGCGTTGGGTCCGGATTTTCGCGCTTTTTCAACGCGCACGGCAGCAGGAAAGGGGAATTCGCAATGCATAGAACCGTTCTCACGCGCCTCGTCTCCGCCGTCTACCGCTGGCAGATGGCGTACATGAACCGTCTCCTTGCAGATTCTCCGATCGGCAGCGGATCCTATGTGATTCTGATGTACGTGAAAGAGAATCCCGGCAGCACGCAGGCGCAATTGAGCGCAGTCCTTGCGATCGACCGCGCGACGGTCAGCAAGATCATCGCGCGTCTGTCCAAGGACGGACTCATCCGATGCGAACCGGATCCAATCGATGGACGACTTGTCCATCTTGAAGTTTCGCCGCGCGGCGAAGACGTCTATCGGCGGCTGGACGGAATCATGACGGATTATCTTGCCATGGCATTGGAAGGCGTTTCGCCGGAAGAGCACGCCGCCTCCACAGCCGTGCTGGAAAAGGTTCTTGCGAATATTCGGAAGCGAATGGATTCCATGCGTCAAACGCCGGAATGACAGAAAAGGGGAAAAGCCGCGCCGCAAAAAGTATGCAAAAATGAATATGGGCGCAGGCAAGTCAGAGAATTCGCCGGTTGAATTCGGCGCAGGCGCGATGCAATCCGAAACGCGCCGCGACCGAATTCAATGGAGCATCTTGCTCCGGCGTCGATGAATCGTCCTTCTTTTTCAAGGCGCAGTCGATCAGAGCGCCTTCGTCCGTCATTTCTCTGCCTGCAGGGGGATGCATTCGTATGAGTCGTCCGCCTTCCTCTGCACTGTGACGATGCCCGGATACGGCAAATGCGCGCCGACCAGCACGTCTCCATTGCGTGCAGCTGTTTCAAGAATGCGCCTGCGCGTCCGGATCGCCGCGGCAGGATCGACGTCGTAAGTCGCGTAAATTTCCGGAATCGGGAACTGCAGAGCGGCGCCATGAATCAGGTCGCCGATGAATTTGACTCCTCCCGCTTCGAAAAGAGCGTGCCCCGGCGTATGACCGACTGCGTCGCGCGCGACGATTCCCCCTTCCAGCGTCTCGTCGAAGGAAAACGGCTTCACGCGTCCTTCCGATGCGCTGAGGACTTTTCGAGGAAGCTGCGCGCCCTGATTGTTCCAGTACTCCCTTTCCGGCAGAGCGACGCGCACGATCGCATTCGGAAACGCGGCGCTCCCGTCCTCCGTCAGAAGACCGCCGATGTGATCGTTATGCATGTGCGTCAGAAGAACGACGTTGACGCTCGCCGGCTCGACGCCGATCTCCTTCAGCTGACGCAGGAGAGACCCGCGACGTCCGCCATTCCCCGCATCGACGAGCATCGTCAGTCCGTCCTTGCGAATCAGGAAAACATTGAAAGACGCAGGAACGCGTCCGTCCGGAACGAGAGCGCGCATCGTCGCCTCGTCGCGCCCCCGAAACGTCTTGAGCGGAATTGCGTTCGGCGCATCCTGAATCGCAACGACCTCCATGTCGCCGAACTTGTAGGTCTCCGGCGCGGCCGCGAGTCCCGTCGTTCCCTGCGCCGAGTCCTTTGCAAAGACGGCGCATCCCAGCAGAGACAGCGCAATCAATCCGATTTTCTTCAGCATCGTTCGCTCTCCTTTCGATTTGTTTCATTCCCTGGTTCGAATTTTGAATCTCGAAATCCGTCCGCATCAGCCTTCGGCGTCAGCGGCTTCGAGGAGGACCATGGCCATGGCGAGGTTCTTTTCGTGGCTGATGGAGACGTGAATCCTGACGATGCCAAGGCGGCGGGCCGTCGCCTCCGTGGCGGCATGGAGTCTGACATAGGGCTTGCCGCGCTCGTCGCGCAGGATTTCCGTCTCGACGAAGGCGCACTGGTCGCACATGCCAGTGCCGAGAGCCTTGGAAAAGGCTTCCTTGGCGGCCCAGCGGCCGGCGATGAATTCGGCGGGATTCTTATACTCCTTCATCATCTCCAGCTCGGCGGGAGTCAGGATGTTCTTGACGAAATGAAAGCCGTGCCGCTCGTAGATTCTTCCAACGCGTTCGATGTCGGCAAGATCGTTTCCGATTCCGAAGATCATGGTATTGCTCCGTTTTTGGCAAGTGGGTCCAGCAGGAAGCGTCCCGACTTCCCTTCGTTGGCGCGATAGCTGTAGCTGTCGCAATAGGATACGATGATGTGATCCAGCAGGAAGATGTTCAAGGGCGCGAGCGCGCGACGGATGTCGAGCGTCACCATGTCGTCCTGCTTGGACGGCTTGACGAGTCCGCTCGGATGATTGTGGCAGATGACGACGCTCCGCGCGCCGTGCAGAAGAGCCTTCTTCGCGATCACGGAAGGAAAGACGTTGACGCGGTCGGTCGCGCCTTCGCTCAAGACTTCGGCGTCGATCAGGTAATTCTTCGTATTCAAGTAGAACGCCATCATCGCCTCGTCGTTGCGTTCGCCTAAACGCATCCGCGCGTAATCGCAGAAATCCTCAGCGCGCCCCATGTAGGTTCGTGCGCGGATGTCCTGCTCCAGATAGCGGACGCATGCGCTCCGCATCAGCTTGATGAGCAATGCGGAGTTTTCTCCGACGCCTTCGACCTCGATCAGCTTGTCTTCGGGCGCATCCATGACGGCAGGGAAAGAGCGGAAACGCTCCAGCAGGCGCTTTGCGACAGGCTTGACGTCGCGGCGCGGAATGGCATAGGTCAGAATCAGCTCCAAAAGCTCATAGTCCAGCAATGCGCCGTGTCCGCTTCGGCGAAACTTTTCACGAAGCCGCTTCCGGTGTCCTTCTTCCTGCAACATGTCAGCGCGTCTCCCGTTCCAAAACCGTCAGGGACTCGAAATGCGCAGTGCCCGGAAACATGTCGAACAACTCGGCGCTTGCGACTCCGTATCCGGACGGAACAATGCGTTCCAAATCGCGGCGGAGCGTATCCGCCGAGCAGGAGACATAGACGATGCGGGCCGGCGAAAACGCGGCAAGCGCTGTTGCAAGATTCGCGGAAATCCCCGTGCGCGGCGGATCCAGAAGCACGCAGGTCCGATCCGGATCCGATTGCGCCGCCAGCTCAGAAAAGGCTTGGTCCGCATCAGCGCAAAGGAAGCGGCAGCGTTCCGGAACGCCATGCGATGCGGCATTGACTTCCGCGAAGGGACGGGCAAGCGAATCGAATTCCACGCCGATGGATCGCAAGGCGGGATTCTCCTCCGCCGCAAGAATGGAAAAGACGCCGACTCCGCTGAAAAGTTCGATAAGATTCGGAAATCCGGATACGGCGGAGACAACCGCGCGCGCCAAAAGCGCCGTCATCGCGGGATTCGTCTGAAAAAAGGAATTCGGCGCGACTTGAAATTCGCCGAATCCATCCAGAGATTCCGTCAGGCTCTCGCGGGCGTTCCATTCTGCTGTTCCGGAGCGCAAGGCTCC
>CAZAAM010000118.1:0-6299 GCA_964483055.1 uncultured Victivallales bacterium | reverse complement strand
TGGGGCGTCGTCATGCGCAAGGATCATCCTCTTGCGCAAAAGGATGCGATCATGCGCGAGGATCTGCGCGGCGTTCCGCTCCTTTGTTCGCGACAAGTCCTGGAAGACGTCTCGGCCCGAAACGAATATGCCGAATGGTTCGGCCCCGACTTCCTGCAATGGAACATCGTGGCGACCTACAACCTGATCTACAACGCGGCCATGATGGTGAAGGAAGGGGTCGGATGCGCCGTCACATTGGATCGACTTGTGAATGTGACCGGAAGCGACGAACTTTGCTTCCGTCCGCTTTTTCCGCGACTTGAATCCGGCTTGAGCATCGTATGGAAAAAGTATCAGATCTTCTCGACGGCAGCCGAACTCTTCCTCGAACGCATCCGCGAAAAAATCCTGACAATAGAAGATCGCGACTCGGCGGAAAGAGCGTGAAAAATGCTCGCTTCCTCTTCGGCAGGAGAACGCGAAACGCCCCTTTCAGCGCGCGCTTTTTATCATGCGCTCTACACGATCCAACGCGTAGCGATGGACGACTCTACTAAGTATTACGAGTCTTACAAGACGCTCCCATTTTTGAAGCCGCAAAAAAACTGTAGGGAATACCCCCTTTGGAAGAGAAAGAAGTTCTTAGTCCCTTCGCTAATGCTTCCAGGCTGAAACGAACGTCAGCTATGAAAAACGGGGAAATCCGTATTTTCGAGCTTTCAAATCATGTCGATTCATGATATATTTCATCAACAACGGCGCCTGGAACGTCGTTTGAGCTGAAACCGCTTCGTTCTTCGAATGCGAAAGGAGACCATATGAAGATAAACATCGTCATCGCCGCGGCGCTCTGCGCCGCATCGTCCGTCTTCGCCTTTTCTGCAACCGCTTATGCCGCCGACACGGTTTACCGCGACGCATCCGGGCGCAAGACCGGATGCGCGAAGCAGGAAGGAAACCAAACCATTTACCGCGACGCATCCGGACGGAAAGTCGGAAGCGCGAAGCAGGAGGGAAACCAAACCATTTACCGCGACGCATCCGGGCGCAAGACCGGGAGTGCGACGCAAAGCCCCGGCAATACGACCTATCGCGATTCTAGTGGAAGAAAAACCGGGAGCGAATCTCGTCGCTGATTCTTTTACAGACAGCCTGTTGCGAAAGATCCTGGCTCCGGATAACAACACGTTTTTTTTCATGAGAATAAAAATGCAGATGCTGAAGACTTTTCCGCTGAACCGTGTCTTTACGCTGATCGAGCCCGGGCCGGTTCTCCTTGTCGCAACCGCCATATACGGGAAGCGAAACGTCATGACCATCTCCTGGAGCATGGCCATGGACTTTTCTCCGAAGCTGGCAATCCTGACCGGAGAATGGAATCACTCCTTCGAAGCGCTGATGAAGACGAAGCAATGCGTCGTCGCCATTCCCGGAGCTGATTTGGCAGAAACAGCCCTCCGCGTCGGCGCGTGCAGCGGAACAGACATCGACAAGTTCCTTGAATTCCAGTTATCCCCGATGAAGGCGAAGCGCGTCTGCGCGCCGCTGCTCGGCGAATGCCTGTACAATATTGAATGCGTCGTCTCAGATTGGATTCCGAAGCACGGAATCGTCGTATTGGAAGGCGTGCAGGCTTGGGAAAATCCAGACAGAAGCGAACGGCGCATGTTCCATGCGGTCGGAGACGGCACGTTTCGAATCGATGGAGAAACGGTGTCTCTGCGTCACCTGATGGAAGAAAAAGCGCCGCCCGGCATCTGAATCACATATGATTGAACTGAATTCCATGGAAATGCGCGCAACAGAAAAGGATCGTGCCGCAGACGAACTCCATCTCGCCGCCCCCTTCGAGGAGGGGGTGGAAAACTTCCGCGACTTCTGCGCGGAATGCTGGGATTCGATTCATGACCGCTACCTCTTGAAGGATCCGCAACAATTCGAGAAATGGAGAACGACTCTGATTCCGGAATATGAAGCCGCTGCGCGCGGAGAGGGATTGCCGCATGGCTGGATCCCATCCGCAACCTATTGGATCTGCAAAGGGCTCTGCATCGTCGGACTTGTCAATTTCCGACTTGGTCTTTCTCCGCGTCTGAGCGAATACGGAGGACATTTCGGATTTGTCATACGCCCCTCGATGCGGCGGCGCGGCTGTCTGCGGAACATATTTCCCGCGCTTCTAGCAAAAGCGCGCGAACTTGGCATCCGAACGGTTCTTCTCACCTGCACGGAAGACAACACCCCGTCTCTGAACTTTTTGCTTTCCACCTCCTTTTCCCGACAGGAGAAGGGCAGGGCGGAAATCGACGGAACGGCGCGCCCCGTTCGCCGTTTCTTCTATGACCCGCCTGAAAACAGAAGAAGCGGCATCGCGAAAGAATGAAAATGAAGTTTCGAATTCGACAAGCGGAGAAAAATGCTCTTTGCGAGAACGCTCCCGAGTTCAAGAAAATCGCAGAAAATGCGCAGCTCCATGATTTCGAGTGTGATCAGGATCTTTTTCACGCGCTCGCGCTTTCCATCGTATCTCAACAGCTTTCGCTCCGTGCGGCGGACGCTGTCTTTCGCAAGATCGAGTCTCGCCTGAAGAGAATCGACGCTGAACGAATTCTGCTCGCAAGTCAGGAGGAGTTGCGGGCATGCGGGCTCTCGTTCCGAAAGATCGAATATCTGAAGGGCGTCGCCGAAGCAAAGCTGAGCGGGCGTTTGGAATATGACGACTTTGCCAAAAAAACTGATGCGGAGGCGATCGAGGAGCTCGTCAAGCTGAAAGGAATCGGCGTTTGGACGGCGGAAATGCTGTTGATCTTTTCGCTCGGACGGCCTGACGTACTGAGCTTTCGCGATCTTGGCATACGAAAAGGAATCATGCTGTTGAACGGATGGAGCGACCTTGACGAGGAGCGTTTCGAAAAGTTTCGACGACGCTGTTCTCCCTATGGGACCCTCGCGTCCCTTCTTCTATGGAAGCTCAAGGATGGAGGACTGAATCTCTTATGAAGCACGTCGAACCGCTCTTTCGTCCGCCAGCGGAGGCGAATTCCGTCATTTTTCAGATCGCCTACGGGTGTCCTCACAATCATTGTCGCTTCTGCGGCATGTATAAGTCGGTTCCCTACCGATTGCGGAATCGCCAGGAAGTTCTTGAGGAAATCGCCAAGGAAGGACGCATCAACCCGAATGCAAGCAGAGTGTTTCTCGCCGACGGAGATGTCATGGCGCTTCCCTTCGAACTTCTGGAGGAATGCCTGTCAGCCCTGCGAACGGCATTTCCGCGCCTTGCGCGCGTCAATGTCTACGCCAATGGAAGCTCGATTGCAGGAAAGACGGACGAACAGCTTAAAGCCCTGCATGGAAAAGGATTGCATACGCTGTACATGGGACTGGAGAGCGGCTCGCAGAAGGTCCTTGATCTCTTTGGCAAAACGGAGAGAGTCGAAGAAATGGTCGATTCCGTCCGCCGCGCGCAAGACATCGGATTCCATTGCTCGGTCATGGCATTGATCGGACTGGGCGGCAAGGATTTGAGAAAGGAACATATTGAAGGGACGATTCAGGCGATCAACCGGATGGAGCCGCGTCTTCTCTCCATGCTGCACTTCATTCGAATTCCCGGACTTTCGATCCCAAACGAGCACCGTCCCGTTACGGAACGAGAAGCGGTCGAAGAGCTTCGAGACATTCTTGCAGGATTGAAGCTCCGGCGGACGGTCTTCCGCGCGAATCACATCTCCAATCCGATTCCGCTGGCCGGACGTCTTCCCGCCGACCAAATAAAGCTGATCCTGCTCCTGAATCAAGAGCTTGCCTCCGGCGAACTGAATCGTTTCGCGCCCGCTCCGGCTCCGCCGTATCTTTGAAATCAACATCTGTCGACTTCATTCTCTTTTATGTAAAATTCGAGTAAAAATATCAGGATAACAGATTTTTTTCGTCGAAATTCTCATAAAAATCATGCGATGCGAATTTCAAAGCCCTTGCATTTCGAGAATCTGCGCCATATATTGACGCAGACGACCGAACAGCTTTCTCGAAAAAAGAGCAGGCTTTTCACGCAATTCGGCCGCACGAGAACGAAGGCTTCGCCAACGTCAAAATCCGTTTCGCCGCATTGAAGAACAACGCATTGAAAGGATGATCTAATGACACGAAAAAATCACTCCGCAACTCTGTCTTCAACGCCCGGCAGCGTATGTCCGCATCCTTTCAAGGCGCTGCGAAAATTCGCCTTCTTCATCGCCATGACGCTTTTTTTCGCAGCGGAGCTTGCGGCATACGCCTCAGGAAGCCGCCTCTTGTTTTCCGATGCCGACATCGCGCATCTAAAGACAAAGGACGGCATCGAGAAGGTTCGTCGTCTGGCTGAGAAGCCCGGTCGAAACGCCATGGAGGCTCTTTGCCTGGCCTATCGCGTCACAGGCGACGAATCTTATGCGAGGAAAGCGAAGGAACGACTTGAGAATCTGATCGAGCGTCCCGTTTCGCGCTTCTCGCCGGAGTGGGGCGGGGGGCTGAACGGCGCGCAGAAATGCTATGAGATGGCGATCGCATACGACAGCCTTTACGACTATCTCGGCGAAACGGAACGAAAAGATTTCTCGAACCGCATCGTCGAAAACGGAATACGTCCGATGCTCGACGTATGGCTCCATGGCAGGACAAGAACGACGGCGATCGATTCCATGGGACATAACTGGTGGAGCGCCTGCGTCTTTCTCCCGGGCATGGCGGCCCTTGCCGTCGAACGAGAGCAGGAATGCGTCCGCCCATGGCTGAAGCGAATCGCCGAGGCGACGGCGGAATGGGCGCTTTACCCTGGAAGCGTATTGAACAACAAGCCGCGGAGCTTCGACCGCGACGGAGGATTTTATGAAAGCGTCGGATACGCGAACTTCGCGATGCTGAACTTCCTGATGTTCCGTTTCGCATGGCAGCGCGCGAAGCCGGATGCGCCGCTTCCTGAGATTCCTTTTCTTGAAAAATGCGGCGATTTCTTTCTCAACGTCTCTTATCCCTCCTCCAAGCGGCTTCTCTCACTGAACTTCGGAGACTCCTCTCTGCGTGCATGCGGCAATCAGCCGATTCTTTGGCTTCGCGCGCAAGGAGTGCGAAACCGGCGTCAGCTCTGGCTTCTTGCAAGAACGACGCAAACGGACTTCAAAGAGGCGATTTCGCAGAATTCCCCGCTGGGCTTGGTCTTCTATCCGACGCAGGCCGAACTTGACGCCGCCCCTGACGAGCCGAATCTTCCAACCCTTTGCGTCTACAAGGACATGGGATGGGCGATCATGCGGGATTCATGGAAGGACGATTCCACCATGCTGGGAATCAAGTCCGGCTTCACGTGGAATCACGCGCATGCGGACGCCGGCTCGTTCATCTTGTTTCACAAAGGAGAAAACCTCCTCGTCGATTCCGGAAACTGCTGGTACGGGAAACCGGAATACGATTCCTACTACCGTCAAAGTCAGGCGCACAACGTGGTCCTTTTCAACGGAGAAGGAGAAAATCCCGAAGACGCTTATTACGGCTCCAAGTTTCCCGGTGCGATTCTCCATGCCGTCGATGCCGGAAACCTGAAATACGTGCTTGCCGACGCAACCGGGCCAGTTTCGCAAAACTTCATCCGCAACTATCGAACCTTTCTTTGGATCGACGACATAATTCTGATCATCGACGATCTGAAGACGCATCGCCCCGGACGTTTCGAATGGCTCCTTCACACAGATGGGGAAACGACGCGCAAGGGATTGGATTTCATTATAAAAAAAGGCGCGGCATCCGTTGCAGTGCGACCTCTCTTCCCTGAGAGGCTTCCAGAAGGATTCGCCCATGACGCGCCCGAACGAGTCCGCGTGGAAACTCGTTACGGCCTTCGCGATCACGATGAGAAGACCAAGGTTCCTTATTGGTCGATCATCCCGCCAGAGGAAGCTCGCGTCATGAAATTCATCGTTGCGATCATCCTGAATCCGGAGCGTTCGCCGAAGTTGGAACGATTGGAAACGGCGCGTGCGATCGGAGTCCGCATCACGAAGGAACAGGGCGATGAGACGGAGGTTTGGCTCAATCTTCAGGCCGATGGACGCATGCAGCATCGAAATTCCGACAATCTTCTCGGAGAATGGGATACAGACGCCTATCTTCTGGCCGTCACGAAACGAAAAGGAGAAGCAAAGCCGTCGCGCCTCTTCATCGCCAACGGGAGCTGGCTTCGAAACGAGGAGGAAGTCGTGCTTGACTCTTTGACAAAAACCTTTGCAATTCGCGATGGGAAGGAACTTGTACGGCATCCAATCGCGCCATAAGAAACAAGA
>CAZAAM010000117.1:3989-6308 GCA_964483055.1 uncultured Victivallales bacterium | reverse complement strand
AGACGTGAACTAGCGGAGACGATGCCACTCGCAGCCGGCGAAGTGGTCAGTCATGGGGGCGATCGAGTCCGCGACGGAACGATGGAGACCGTCGCGTTTCGCGCGCTCCGCGTATTCCGGAGGGAGCAGGTCAGGGCGTTCGAGAAAGCGTTGGAAAAGAAATTCCAAACGATCCGCCGAGAGTTGGTTGAGTTTTCCGACTTCCTGCGAGAAATAAAGATTTTCAAAGAGAAAGGCGCGCAACTGGCGTGTCATTTCCTCATATTCCGGGGAGAAACGGACAAGCCGCAGATCGTTTTCCTGAATGAATGCGGAGGAAGGCGGATTTGCCGCTCGGACGGCTTCGCCGGAAGTCCGAATGGCGTCTCCGACCATGGCGTTGATGAGCGCGCGGATCGCGTAAGAACGGAATCGCGGCGTTCCCGGAGAAAGTCCGAGGGATTTCGCTTCGTTGACGGCGATGTTCCAGATCGCGACATCTGCAAGGGATTTTTCGGTCAGAATTCCGGATTCGAGTCCGTCGTCGACGTCGTGTCCGTAGTAAGTGAGATCGTCAGCCAGGTCGGCGATCTGCGCTTCGAGAGAAAGACCCGGAGGAAGCGGTTCGCCGTCAAGCGTTGCGGAGGCTGCATCGCTCCTGTGCTTGAGCAGTCCGGAGCGGACCTGCCATGTGAGATTCAAACCGTCGAAATCGGGATATTTGATTTCGAGCACGTCGACGATGCGAAGCGCGTGAAGATTGTGATCGAACCCGCCGTGATCCTTCATTATGTTATGCAACGCCCGCTCGCCGGCGTGACCGAAAGGCGCGTGTCCGAGATCGTGGGCAAGCGCGATGGTTTCCGTAAGATCTTCGTTCGCCCCGAGGGTTCGTGCGAGAGTTCGCGCGATTCCGGCAACTTCGATGGTATGCGTCAGACGATTGCGAAGATCATCGCCGGATCCGCTCAGGAAGACCTGCGTCTTATATTCCAAATGGCGAAATGCGCGCGAGTGCAGAATCCGATCACGGTCGCGTTGGAACGGCGTGCGGAAAGGGTGCGTCGGTTCCGGATGGCGCCGTCCGCGGATGTCGGAGACATGAATGGCATAGGGAGCAAGCGAAAGGGCTTCCTGACGGCAGAGTTCATCGCAGGTGCGCGGCATCAGAGAACCTTGTCTTTAAGCTTTTGGAAGAAGTTGGGACTGGAGCTTTGCTCTGCCGAGTCGGTGGAGCCGAAGTCCTCTTTGCATTCGGCGGCATAGGCGCGGAGCGCGGCTTTCTGCGCATCGGAGAGTTTGCGCGGAACCGCGATGGAGATCCTGACATAATGATCGCCGAACTGCCCCTTGCGCTGAAGCACGGGCATGCCCTTGCCCTTGATGGCGAAGACGTCGCCATGCTGGGCTCCGGCCGGAATCGCGAGCGTTTCCGTACCATGAACGGTTTCGACGGAAATGGAGCCGCCGAGAGCCGCGAGAGGGAAGGAGATCTGCGCTTCGGAAATGACGTCGTTGCCATTTCGCTGGAATCGCTTGTCGTCGCGCACCTGAACGAAGACGTAAAGATCGCCGTTCGGACCGCCGCGCAACCCCGGCTCGCCTTCTCCCGCGACGCGGATGCGATTGCCCGTGTCGACTCCGGGCGGGATGCGGATTTCAAGGGAACGCTTGACTGCGACATGTCCCTTGCCGCCGCAACGAGAGCACTTCTGTTCGATGACGGAGCCTGTTCCGCGACAGGAGGGGCATTCGTGCATCATGGTGAAGAATCCTTGCGAAACGCCGATCTGACCGGATCCGCCGCAACGCTTGCAACGAGTCGGCTTCGTACCCGGCTTGCACCCGGATCCGGAGCATTCGGGACAAGCGTCCGCGCGCTGGAATTCAACCTTCTTCGTAACGCCCGAAACGGCTTCCATGAGGGTGATTTCGAGATTGTAGCGCAAATCGGCGCCTTCGCGCGGTGCATTGGGGTCGCGTCTGCCGCCGCCGAAGAACGATTCGAACGGATTGCCGCCGCCGAAGAAGGAGTTGAAGATGTCGAAGGGATTGCCGGAGAATCCGGCGCCCCGATTGTTCAATCCTTCTTCGCCGTACTGGTCGTAGATGCGGCGCTTTTCCGGGTCGCTGAGCACTTCATAAGCATGCGTGACTTCCTTGAACTTGGCTTCCGCCGTCTTGTCGCCCGGATTCTTGTCGGGGTGGTACTTGACGGCGAGACGGCGGTAGGCCTTTTTAATTTCGACGTCGTCCGCAGTCGCGGAGACTTCCAGCGTTTCGTAGAGGGCAGTGGAAACAGGCATGGGGCGTCAGTCTTTCAGTTCACGGACGATGCCG
>CAZAAM010000117.1:0-3979 GCA_964483055.1 uncultured Victivallales bacterium | reverse complement strand
TTTTGCGGTGCGTCTGGCGAACGCGACCGGATCAGGGAGTTCGGCGCCTTCGGTCAGAAGAGCCTGATCATAGAGCAGTTCGGCGCAGTCGGAAAGGAGGGAAGCGTCCGGTTCCTTCGCCAGCAGCTTCGACATGGCTTGAATCAGCGGCGCATCGGGATTGAGTTCCAGAATGCGCTTGACTTCGGGCGCGTCGCGGTTCATCGCCTTCATGATCTTCTGCATGGAGACGGATGGATCGGCGGCGTCGCCGACGAGGCAGCAGACGCTGTCCGTCATGCGTGCGGAATAGCGAACGTCCTTGACCTTCGCATCGAGCGCCTTCTTCAGGAAGTCGATCAAATCCTTGCCGGTTTCGGCCGCTTTTTTGACTTTTTCCTCGAGCTCCTTCTGAACGGGTTCATCGAGCTTGAGGTCGGCCTTCGCGACGGAAAGGAACTCCTTCCCGGCGTATTCGCGAAGTTCGGAGAACACGATTTCATCGACCGGTTCAAGCAGGAACAGCACGTCGATGTTCTGCTTGCGGAAGATCTCCAACTGCGGAGAATGCTCCACTGCGTCGCGGGATTCGCCGGCAATGTAGTAGATCGCCTTCTGGGTCGGCGGCATCGCGTCGAAATATTCCTTGAGCGTGGCGAGTTCGCCGCTCTTTCGATTCATGGTCTGGAAAAGGAGCAAGTCCTGCAGTTTTTCACGGTTTGCCCAGTCTCCGTATGCGCCTTCCTTGAGCGCGCGACTGAATTCCTTGTAGAAGGAGAGATATTTCTCGCGATCTTTTTCGAGCATGGAGGCCAGCTCGGATAGGACGCGGCGGACGATCGCCTTCGAGATTCTCTGGACCTGAGGATTGTTTTGAAGCGTCTCGCGGGAGATGTTCAGCGGGAGATCGCTGGAATCGACCACGCCGGAAAGGAATGGCGCCAAGTACTCCGGAAGGAGGCCGGGGCACTCGTCCGTGATGAAGACGCGTTTTACATAAAGGCTGAGATTCTTTTTGGAGCGGACTCCGAACTGATACTGGAAGGGGAGATGCGCGGCGATGAAGAGCAGCGCCTTGAATTCGCTTGCGCCTTCTGCGTTGAAGAGGATGCGCTTGAGCGGAGCCGACCAGTCGCCGGAAAGATGATTGTAGAAGCTGTCGTACTCCTCTTCCTTGACCTCCGATTCGGAGCGCAGCCAAATGGCCTTCATCGTATTGAGCGTGGAGTCTTCGACGACATCCTTGCCGTCCTTTTTGATCGTGTGCTCCATCCGGATCGGATATTCGATGAAATCGGAATACTTTCGGATGATGGACGAGACTTCCCAATATTCCAAATATTGCTTGAAGTCCTCCTTGAGATGAAGCATGATGCTTGTGCCGGGCTGATCCATGACGCTTTCGGTGACGAGGTAGGTCTCCTTGCCGTCGGATTCCCATTGAAACGCGTGGCTTTCGCCGACTTTCTTCGTGAGGACGACGACGCGATCAGCTGCCATGAACGCGGAATAGAAGCCGACGCCGAACTGTCCGATGAGCTCCGGCGCGGTCTCTGCGGATTCCTTCGCCTTGCGGAGCTGTTCTGCGAATTGGCGCGTTCCGGAATGCGCGATCGTGCCGAGATTGGATTTGAGCTCCTTTTCGTTCATGCCGATGCCGTTGTCGCGGATCGTCAGAGTGTTTTCCTTCGGATCCGCAATGATGCGGATTTCTCCATCGCATGCGAACTCCGGATGCGTGAGCGCAAGGAAGCGGCGCTTGTCGATGGCGTCCGCCGCATTGGCGACGAGTTCGCGCAGAAAGATTTCCCGGTTCGAATAGACCGAGTTGATCATCATTTCAAGCAGTTCGCGGATTTCCGCCTTGAATTTCGTTTGTTCCGCCATGATAAGCTCCTCCTGACGTTCGATTATTCGGATTTCGCAGGTTTGGCGCAGGACGCGCAGGAGCAGCTGCCGCCGTCGGAGTGATGATGATGGGACGGCGGCGGAAGGCTGGCGTTGGCGCCCTTGTAGTCATTGCAATAGAATCCGGATCCTTGGAAGATGATTCCGGCGCCGGTTCCGATTTTGCGATGAAGTTCATCCTTGCCGCACTTGGGACAGCGCGTGAGGTGCGGATCGGTCATTTTCTGGAATTGTTCGAACGCGTGGCCGCAGCCCCGGCAGACGTATTCATAGGTCGGCATGTAAGAAAGTCCTTTCCGTCGTTGCAGTTTTATATTTTTTCAAGAAATCGTTTTTTGTTTTTCCATCTTCAGGGGAGGGGGCGTTCGGCGCGCCGCCGGAGAAGCCGTCCTTCCGGATTTTTAAAAATCAAGCATATTTTGTGCCATGACTTGCTTTTGTTCGCCTAATTCAAAGCGACGGAAACGGTTGCATGCGCGCTGGGAAAAACGGAAAACGTGCGCGTCTGCGACATAATGTCGCAAAAGACGCATTGCGATTGAGACATGCGGAACTTTCCGACTTGTCAAATGTCTATTTGGCATGTATAATTCTAAGAAATGGCGTTTTCGATTCAGGGCATCGCATGGAGGAGAATTCGAATATGAAACAGGAAGAAATGCATCGATTGCAGATGGAGATTGCGGAAGCGTCGGCGTTCGTCCGGCCGCTGACTACGGAAATCGGTCGCGTGCTCGCCGGACAGGAAGAGCTCGTCCGAAGCGTCTTGCTGGCTCTGATATCCAACGGGCACATCCTGTTGGAAGGCGTTCCCGGTCTGGCGAAGACTCTGTTGGTCAAGACTGTCGCGCAGTCGCTGGACGGCTCGTTCGCTCGCATTCAGTTCACTCCGGATCTGCTGCCGTCGGACGTCGTCGGAACGACGATCTACAATCAGAACGACCACACGTTCCGAATCAAGCAGGGGCCGGTCTTCGCGAATCTGGTTTTGGCGGACGAAATCAATCGCGCGCCGGCGAAGGTTCAAAGCGCGCTTCTGGAATGCATGCAGGAACGTCAAGCCACGATTGCTGGCGAGACTCTGCTCATGCCATCGCCGTTTCTCGTTTTGGCGACGCAGAATCCCATCGAGCAGGAAGGAACGTATCCTCTTCCGGAAGCGCAGGTGGATCGCTTCATGTTCAAGCTGAAGGTCGATTATCCCTCGCGCGAGGCCGAGCGCACCGTGATCGAACGCATGGCGCACCCGAATCCCGACTTGAAGGCGATGCCGGTGGCGAAGCTCTCGGACATTGCGGCGGCGCGCGAGCAAGTGGATCGCATCTATATGGACGACAAGATCCTGGAATACATTCTCGACCTTGTGATCGCGACGCGGCCAGGGCGTCTCGACAGACTTTCCGAACGTCAGCGCGACGTGAGACTCGACGGACTTTCCGACTTGATTCAGTTTGGCGCGTCGCCGCGCGCCGGCATCGCGCTGGCGCTCGCCGCGAAGGGAAACGCCTTCCTCGAAGGGCGCGCCTATGTGACGCCGCAGGATGTCAAGGAACTTGCGCCGAACGTCTTCCGGCATCGCATCGTGCCGAGCTACGAGGCAGACGCCGAAGGCGTGACGACCGACGACCTGATCGCCCGCATCCTGAACGAGTTGCGGACGCCTTGACGGCGGACGGGGAAGGGGCGTCGTCATGCGGACGCATGAATTGTTGGCGAAGGTGCGGAAAATCGAGCTTGCCACGCGAAAGGCTGTGGATGAGCTGACCGGCGGCGCATATCGAAGCATCTTCAAGGGACGCGGCATCGAGGTCAGCGAGGTGCGCGCCTATGTGGAGGGCGACGACGTTCGAGACATCGACTGGAACGTCACAGCCCGTACGGGCGCCGCTCATGTGAAGCAGTATGTCGAGGAGCGCGAGCTGACAGTGATTCTCGCGGTAGACCTTTCCGCTTCCATGAACTTTGGCACGACCCTGGTCGCCAAGCGCGAAAAGGCTGCGGAGGCCGCCGCGCTGCTCGCCTTCAGCGCGATCCGCAACAACGACAAGGTCGGTCTTCTGATGTTCAGCGATCGGAAGGAGCTGCATCTGCC
>CAZAAM010000116.1:0-6374 GCA_964483055.1 uncultured Victivallales bacterium | reverse complement strand
CCCGTCGTGATGTGATGCGAGGGATAGAAGCTGAATGCGGCGAAATCGCCGAACGAGCCGACTGGTCGTCCGTTCCATTCCGCGCCGAGCGAATCGCATGCGTCTTCGATAAGCCAGAGTCCGTGCTCCCGGCAAAAGGAAGCGACCGCTTCCGCATCGAACGGATTGCCAAGCGCATGGGCGAAGGCGACGGCTTTCGTCTTTCGGGAAAGAGCCTTTTCCAGAGAGGATGCGTCCGGGTTGGCAGTTGCCGGGTCGACGTCAAGAAACACCGGAACCGCGCCGCATTGCAGAATCGGCGCGACCGTCGTCGGAAATGCGGCGGCCGCAGTGATCACCTCGTCGCCGGGACGAATGCGGCGTTCTCCAAGCGAAGGCGAGGAAAGAGCAAGAAGAGCAAGAAGATTGGCGGATGAACCGGAATTCGTGAACAGAGCGCGCTTTGCATGGACGCGTTCCGCAAGAGCGCGCTCGAATCGTTCCGCGTGCGGACCTGCCGTCAGCCAAAAATCCAAGGCAGCGTCGACAAGCGCGACGACCTCTTTTTCATCGTAGATTCTTCCCCCATAGCGGATCTCGTCCGATGCGGCGATGCGCTTTCGTTCCAGACGCAGACGCGCGAACTCCGCTGTTCGGCTCAGAATCGATTCGCGCAACGCCTTCATTTCGTCCATGCCAGATTCTCCGCGACGGCGTCTGCGCAATAGGCGTCCAGCTGGCGCATCGTATCCAATTCGTTCCGTTCATAGAAGTCGCGATACCATTCCGCAGTCCGCCGGAACGCCTCCTGCGCCGTCCATGCGCAGCGCCAGTCGAGTCCGGCTCGCGTTTTCGAGGAATCCAGGCGCAAGCGCGAGACCTCATAAGGCGCATCGTGTTCCGGGGCGATGGAGACGCGTACGCGCGGCCATTCCTTGGCGATGGCGCGTGCGGCGTCTGCAACCGAAATCTCCTCGTTCGAGCAGGGACCGAAATTCCATGCGTCGGCGCATTCGGCTTTTCCCTGCAGGAGAAGCGCGCCCAAATGCAGATATCCGCTCAAGGGCTCCAGCACATGCTGCCATGGACGCGTCGATTCCGGATTGCGGATCTCTGCCGTTCGACCGGATGCCGCCGCCTTTGCAAGATCAGGAATCAGCCGATCCTCGCGCCAGTCGCCGCCGCCGATGGCGTTCCCTGCTCGCGCAGTAGCGATCAAAGTGGAATGCGTCCGCCCATGCCGAGCCGGATCGAAGTAGCTTTTACGATACGCCGCCGCGACCAGCTCGACGCATCCCTTGCTTGCGCTGTAAGGGTCGCCACCTCCCATCGGATCGTTTTCTCGACAGCCGTTTTCCGGCGGATGCTCCCATGTGGCGTAGCACTTGTCGGATGTGACGATGACGACGGCGCGCGCGCATTGGACGATTCGAATCGCCTCAAGCAGGTTCACCGCCCCCATGACGTTCGTCGCGAATGTTTCGGCAGGAATGCGGTACCCGAGGCGGACAAGCGGCTGCGCGGCGAGATGGAAGACGATCTCCGGGCGGAACTCCTTCATCGCGGACAGAACGTCGGACGCGGAACGGATGTCGAGCATGAGAGAGCGAACGCGCGGCTTCAGCAATTCGAAATGCGACGGCGTCTCTTCCGGCGGCAGAGAAAGACCAAGCACGTCCGCGCCTAAACGCTCCAGCCAAAGGGAAAGCCATGTCCCCTTGAATCCGGAATGTCCGGTCACCAATACTCTCTTGCCTCGATACGCGTCATGAAACATCGCCGCACCTGCATTCCGGCTTCGGCGAAAGCCGAAACGCCTGTTTTATTCGATCATATTTCGTTATTATACGCGCTTTTTCCGACAAGTCAAGCCCCGCGCGCCTTTTCCGAAGAGGAAAGGAAGTCTTTTCGGCAAGCCGCCTCAAGGCGAAGCCGCTCCTTGCTGAAAAAAAAGAAGCGCGCGGTGCGGAAAACGTTTTTTTTGTGAAAAACGCATCCGGCTTATGAAAATCGATTCGCAATCGCGCGAATGCGGCGCTATGTTTTCGATGCATCAATCATCCGACCGCATTTCTCGGGTCGACGTCAATGGGAGGAATCGCTATGGATCGCAGAGAGTTTCTGAAAGGTTTGGCGCTGCTTGCCGCATTGGCGCCACTGCACGGTTTTGCGGCGAAAACGGGCGGCGCTCAATCGCGCGAGACCGCTGAAACGGAACTGACCCGCCGCAGATACAAGAACACGAGCGAAACGCTTCCGCTGCTCGGATTCGGCATGATGCGTCTCCCTCGCACGCCGTCGGGATCCATCGACGAAGCGGTCGCCCAACGCATGGTCGACCGCGCCATGGAGGCCGGAGTCAACTATTTCGACACGGCTTGGCCGTATCATGGGGGGCAAAGCGAAATCTTCACCGGCAAGGCGTTGAAGAAACATCCTCGCGAATCCTTCTATCTGGCTGACAAGATGCCGGTCTGGGAAGTTCGGGAGACCTCCGACTTCGAACGGATCTTCAATGAACAGCTTCGCAAGTGTCAGGTCGATTATTTCGACTTCTATCTGGTGCATACTCTCAATGCCGGAAGCTGGAAGAACATGAAGGACAAGAAGATCATCCCCTTCCTCGACCGCATGAAGAAGGAGGGAAAAATCCGCCGCGTCGGATTCTCCTTCCATGACCGTCCGCAGGCGCTTCCCGGCATTCTGGGCGATTATCCGTGGGAATTCGTTCAATTGCAAATCAACTACTTGGAGTGGGAGCAAGGCGCGGCGCGCGAAATCTATGAAACAGCCTCCAAAGCAGGCGTCCCGATCATCATCATGGAGCCGTTGCGCGGTGGAGCCCTGATCCGGCTTCCGGAGCAAAGCGCGGCGGCGCTCAAACGCGCGGACCGCAATGCGACTCCCGCTTCGTGGGCATTGCGCTTCGCCGGCTCTCTGCCGAACGTCCTTGTCGTCCTGAGCGGCATGTCCTTGCCGGAGCATTTGGAAGAGAACATCCGCACATTCTCTCCGCTCAAGCCGCTCTCCGACGCGGAACGCGCGGCGCTCGCCGATTCCGTCCGCATTCGAAGCGTCAAAGACGCGGTCCCGTGCACCTCGTGCGAATACTGTCTGCCCTGTCCGGTCGGAATTCCAATTCCAAAAATCTTTTCCGCCTATAACGATGCGAAGCTCGGGCGCGATTTTCAGCACGACTTCCAGAAGGCCTACGCCGCGATCGATCCGGAGGAGCGCGCGAGCGCATGCGTCAAATGCAACAAGTGCGTCAAACACTGTCCGCAAGGAATCGACGTTCCCAAGGAGCTGGCGCGCATCGACAAGGAATGGAACAGCATTTCGTCCTGACTCGCTGCGCTTGCCGCAGGCGAACGAGTTTTTATTGAAAAACAATATTGCTGTTTCCACTTGCAAAAAAGAAATGACAGGATACAGTAAACGGCATATGGCATGACGACGCCGAACTTCGCAGGCGGACAACGCTGCGAGATTCGCAATCCTCGTCGTTTCGCTTCATGCTTCGCGACAAAAATTTCAATCTCTTGCGCTGGAGATGAATTGCGGAACGGATTTCATCCGATTTCGTCTCCGCGCTCTTGACACGAAGAAAGGACCCGTCATGAATCCATTGCCGACTTTGCTCGTTTGCGCCGCCTGCATTCTCCCGCATGCGCTTTCAGGCGCCTCGTTTCAGGCTTCCGTCGGTCGCATTTTCAGCCAACCTCACGAATTCACGATTTCCCTGCGCGCGAAAAGCTCCGGGCCATGGCAGGGGACTTTGGTGCAGCAGCTGGGCGCAAGCGATTGCGGCTTCGCGTTGGACTTTGCGCAGAACAGAGGAGAAAATGAACCGCATCTGCGTCTGCGCGGCGTCTGGACGCATCGCGATCAGCCGGACAAGAACGTTTCCAACCGCATGCCGGCGGCATCCGAGCTCCCGCAGAACAAATGGACGAATCTTGTTCTGGTCGCAAGTCAAAAAGAACGGCGGCTCGAATTGTTCATCGATGGAAAAATCGCGATGCGCGCCATCCCCGGCGAGGTCGTCCCCTGGCCGACTCTCCGTCCTTTCTGCATTGGTTCAAACGAGTCGGGGGAAAACGCATTCCAAGGGGAAATCGAATCTGTCGCACTGTGGGATCGCGCGCTTTCAGCCCAGGAGATTGGGAAGCTGAACCCCGCAAAAGCGTCTCACGCATGGACGATCAAGGATGGACGGATTCGAACGATTGCGGGCGACATGGACATGAAGCGCATTCAGCCGGCCCCGCGCGTCTCCGGATGCGAAACAGGGCCGAAAGAGCCTCTGACGCTTTGGTATCGTCGCGTTCCCCGTCAATGGACCGACATGATTCCGCTCGGCAACGGGCATAACGGGGTCATGCTTTCCGGAAATCCGGAACGCGAAATCATCCTTTTCAACGACGATACCCTTTGGGCCGGCGGACCTTACGATCATTTGAATCCGAATGCGAATTCAAAAGCCCTGCAAGAGATCCGGCAAGCGGTCTTCTCTGGAAATCAAGGCTGGGCGAACCGCATTGCAAACGACAGCTTCCTTTCCCGTCCCGTGAATGAAATGCCGTATTCTTTGGCCGGAGCCTTGCAAATCGATCAGGAAACGGGCGATGGCGACATTGCCGATTATCTCTGCATGCTTGACCTGACGACGGCGGTCGCGACAACCTCCTTCCGCCGCGAGGGAGTCTCCTATGTCCGCGAAGCTTTCGCAAGCTATCCGGATCGCGTCGCAGTCTTCCGCCTTTCCGCGGACGAGCCCGGAAGAATTTCTTTCCGCGCGACGTTGGGAACGCCTCAGGATTTTTCGAAAGTCCTTGTCAGGGGAAACGACATCATTCTTGTCGGAAAGGCCATCGACTGCCGCGGCATAGAAGGGAAAACGAAATTCGAGTTGCGCGCCCGCATCCTCGCCGAAGGCGGGAAGCTGATTCCGGACAAACGCGGACTGCGCGTCGAAGGCGCGGATTCCGCGACGATTCTTCTTGCATCCGCGACATCCTATGTGAATGCGGAGAACGTCTCCGCCTCCCCTTCCGAACGCATCCGCGCGATTTTCAAGCCACTGAAGAACGCGACGTTCGATTCCTTGAAAGCGCGCCATGCAGCCGACTATCAAAAGCTCTTCAACCGCGTTTCCATCGATCTGGGCGGCGGTTCGGACAATCCCACGGACGTTCGCCTTTCCGCCCGGAGGGAGCACGGCAATCAGCTTGATCCTGCGCTTGCGGCGTTGTATTTTCAATATGGGCGCTATCTGCTGATCGCTTCGTCGCGCCCCGGCAGCCAGCCCGCGAATCTGCAGGGGGTCTGGACGGAAGAAACGAAGGTCCCCTGGGACAGCAAGTACACGATCAACATCAACACGCAGATGAACTACTGGCCCGCTGAAACGACGAATCTCTCCGAATGCCACGAGCCGCTCTTCCGCATGATCAGGGAAATGGTTCCTTTCGGACGCAAGGCCGCAAAACGACTCTATGGCGCAAAAGGATGGGTCGCCCATCACAATACCGATCTCTGGCGTCAGTGCGGTCCGATCGATCTCACGCCGACCGGCATGTGGCCGATGGGAAGCGCATGGCTCTGCCTGCATTTCCGCGACCGCTGGCAGTTCCGCCGCGACAAAAAAGAGCTCGAACGCTTCTATCCCATCGTCAAGGAATCCGTCCGCTTCTATCTTGACTTCCTGATTCCTGATGCGAAAAATCCGAACCTTTTGGTCACGAATCCCTCCTATTCGCCGGAACAGGGCGGACTCTGCGCCGCGCCGACCATGGACGTCGGAATTCTCAAGGCTCTTTTCGCATTCGCGGTCGAGGCGTCCGAAATCCTTGGCGACGATCCGGCGTTCCGTGCGAAGGCGCTCAAGGCGGCCGACCGACTTCCGCCCTTCCAGGTCGGAAGCTGGGGACAGCTCCGCGAATGGATGGACGAACATCCGCTGGACAACCCGGACAACAAGCACCGCCATGTCTCGCATCTCTTCACCGTGTTCCCCGGCAATGTAATCCGCGCTTCCGACAAGGAACTTTTCGCGGCTGCGCGAAAGTCGCTCGACGCGCGCGGAGACGAGGCGACAGGGTGGAGCATGGGCTGGAAGATCAATCTCTGGGCGCGCTTCGGAGACGGAAACCGCGCATGGCGGCTTCTCAGCAATCTGATTCATCCTTCGCGCACCTACGACAATCTTTTCGATGCGCATCCTCCGTTCCAAATCGATGGCAATTTCGGAGGCGTCTCCGGCATCGTGGAAATGCTTCTGCAATCTCATGAAACAACGGAAAAAGGCGCGACTATCGTCGATCTTCTGCCAGCCCTCCCCGACGCGATTCCACAAGGCAGCGTCTCCGGACTCAAGGCGCGCGGGGGAGCTG
>CAZAAM010000115.1:0-6430 GCA_964483055.1 uncultured Victivallales bacterium | reverse complement strand
CGCTGTGCACGAGCGAACCTCTTCTGGCGAAGATCGCGCAATCCATTCGAGACTGGGGACGCGATTGCGCCTGCCCCCCCGGACAGGACGGCGCATGCGGGCAACGTTTTTCCGGAAGATGGGGGACGCTTCCGCCGGGCTACGATCATAAGTACGTTTATGGAGAACTCGGCTGCAATCTGAAAGCGACCGATCTTCAGGCTGCGATCGGATGCGCGCAGTTGGAGAAGCTTTCCGGTTTTCTTGCCGCGCGGGAACGGAACCGCAAGCGGCTGGCGGAAGGATTGCGCGACATTTCCTCGCTTCGACTGCAGGAAGCCTTGCCCGCTGCGAAGCCCGCATGGTTCGGCCTGCTTGCGACAGTCGCGCCGGACGCAGGGTTCACTCGAAACGATCTTGTACGGCATTTGGAATCGCGACGAATCCAGACGCGCATGCTTTTCGCGGGAAATCTGACGCGCCAGCCATGCTTTTCCTCTCTGCGCGAGGGCGTCGACTATCGGATTGCGGAGACTCTCGCCGCGACGGACGCTTTGACGGAACGCGCGTTCTGGATCGGAGTCCATCCCGGACTTTCAGACTCCGATCTCGATCGAATGATACAGGAAGTCAGGAGATTCTGCGCCGTATGAACATTTCCGAACGCATCGCTTCGTTTCTGGCGGATCGCGGAGTCCGTTGCGTCTTCATGGTGACTGGCGGCGGCTCCATGTTTTTGAACGACGCGTTCGGAAGGGAAGCGCGCGTTCGCTGCATTTGCAATCTTCACGAACAGGCGTGCGCGATGGCGGCGGAGGGTTTCGCCCGCGTCTCCGGCATGCCGGGCGTGGTCTGTACGACATCGGGACCGGGCGGGACGAACGCCTTGACGGGCGTCGCAGGAGCGTGGCTGGATTCCATCCCCATGCTAGTGATTTCCGGACAGGTGCGGACGGACTTCGTTGCCGCACGCCGCCCGGAGCTCGGATTGCGCCAGCTTGGCGACCAGGAATTGAATATCGTCGACATGGCGCGTCCGATCACGAAGCATGCGGAAACGATTTGGACTCCGGCAGACGCCTTGCCTGCCTTGGAACGGGCGTGGAGTCTTTGCCAAAGCGGGCGTCCCGGTCCGGTCTGGCTCGATATTCCGCTGGACGTGCAGGATGCGGAATGGAACGGAGCTTTCTCAGCGAGAGATGCCGCTTTCGAAGCAGAAACGCGCCCGGACGTTTCGGCGGATGCGGTTCGCATGGCGGCAGAACGTCTTTCCGCTTCGTCGCGCCCGGTCGTCGTTGCAGGCGCCGGCGTGCGAGTGGCAAAGGCGGAGAGCGATCTTCGGGCTTTTGTCGAACGGCTGGAACTTCCGATGCTTACGACGATATCGGGCGCAGATCTTATGGAAAGCGATCATCCGCTTTTCTTCGGCCGTCCCGGAATCATGGGCGATCGCGCCGCGAATTTGATTCTGCAGAATGCCGACTGCCTGCTCGTACTAGGAACCCGCATGGGGCTGCGCACGATCGGATATGCTGCGGACTCCCTTGCGCCCAACGCCTTTAAGATCATGGTCGATATCGATTCCGCCGAACTTCGAAAGCCGACCTTCCGTCCGGATCTTCCGATCCATGCGGATGCGCGCGACTTCCTGCGCAGGCTCTGTCGCGCCTTTGCGGAAGAACGGCTTGATAATGGGCGCGCGTTCGACGCATGGCGTGAAGCCTGCCGCGCTCTGCGCGGCGCATTTCCGCCCGTATCGGAATCGATTCGCAATCGCAAGGACTTCGTATCCAGCTACGTGCTTCCTGAACGGATCGCGGCGTTCTGTCGGAGCGACGACATCGTCGTCACGGGAAATGGCACGGCGTATACCAGCACGTTTCAAGCAATGCCTTTGAAGCGCGGCATGCGGCTGTTCGCGAATCAGGGATGCGCTTCCATGGGCTACGATCTTCCGGCTTCCATCGGAGCGGCTCTCGCAGGCGGCGGCCGGCGCGTCCTCTGCATCACAGGCGATGGAAGCATCCAAATGAACCTTCAGGAGCTTCAGACGATCCGCTCGCTGCGTCTTCCCGTCAAGACATTCGTTCTCAACAATCAAGGATATCTTTCCATTCGTCATACTCAGGAAGCGTTCTTGCACGGCCGTATCGTGGGCGCGGACGCGGCGTCGGGCGTCGTTCTGCCTGACTTGGAACGGATCGCGGCCGCCTACGAACTGCCGTTCTTTCGTCTTCGGAATCATGACGAGCTCGACGCCGCCTTGCCGGAAATCCTGCGAAACGAGGAGCCTGTCCTGGCGGAGGTCGTTGCCGATCCGGCGGAGCGGCTCGCGCCCAAGGCTGCTTCCCGACGTCTGGACGACGGAACGTTTTCCGCCGGCGCCTTGGACGATATGTCGCCGCCGCTTTCCGCGGACGAACGGGCTCACGTCGATTCCATTCTGTCGAAATGCAAAACGAGCATAAGGAGCTGCGTCCAATGAAACGAAAGATCAGCATTGTCACGAGCTGTTTCAATGAAGCGGAGAACATGCGCGAGTTCTATGATCGTTGCCGCGCGGCGGTTCGCGCCTGCGGCGAGGACTTCGATTATGAGTTCATCGTCGCCGACAACGGCTCGACGGACGGGACGCGGAAGATCCTGCGCACGATTGCCGCGGAGGATAAAAAGTTTCGTGTGATTATGAATTCCAGAAACTTCGGACATATCAGATCTCCTTTTCACGCCCTTCTGAACGCGTCCGGCGATCTGGTCTTTTACATTTGCAGCGATCTTCAGGAGCCGCCGGAGATTCTGCCGGACTTCGTCGCTAAGATCGACGAGGGCTGCTCCGTCGTCGCCGGCGTGCGGACGGGCGCGGAAGGCTCCCCCTGGATGGAGCTTGTCCGAAGAGCGTATTATTTCCTGTTGCGCAAAATGGCTCCGGACCAGGGGCTGATCGCAGGATTCACCGGATTCGGGCTTTACGATCGCAAGTTCATGGATGCGCTCCATCTCTTTCATGAACCGTATCCGTATTTTCGCGGTCTTGTTTCGGAAATCGGATTCAAGCGTGCGGATGTTCCTTACGTTCAGGCGATCCGGAAGCACGGGAAGACGAAGAACAACCTTTTTACGCTGTATGACATGGCGCTGACGGGGATGGTGAATCACACGAAGCTGCCGCTGCGTCTGGCGTCGCTGACCGGCTTTTTCATTGCGTTGTGCTGTCTCTGCGCCGCATTCGTCTATCTCGTGCTCAAGCTTATCTGGTGGGACACGTTCCAGCTCGGACTCGCTCCGCTTGTCATCGGCCTTTTCTTTCTTTCCGCCGTGCAGCTTGTCTTCGTCGGCGTGATCGGAGAATATCTGGGCGCGGTTTGGACGCAGGTGAAGGCCCGGCCGCACGTCGTCGAAGAAGAACGCATCAACTTTTCGGACGGCGGGAGCTCTTCGGAATGATGAATCGCGCATTCGAAGTTCTGACCGGACAGAGGATTCTTTTGACCGGCGGAACCGGATTCTTCGGAACGAGCCTGCTTCTGCGTCTCCGCGATTGGCGTGAAGATGCTCTTCGGAACGGCGTTCCCTGCCGCATGCCGCGCGTCGTCGCCCTTTCTCGGAATCCGAAGCGCTTCCTCGCACGCTTTCCTGCATTCGCTCGTCTGGATTTCGTCGAATGGATCGCCGCTGATGTTCAAGACTTCGCAACGCCGCCCGGCGGATTCGATTTCATAATTCATGCGGCGTGTCCGGTTCGTTCAGTCCCCGGCATGAGAGAGGAGATTCTGCGCGGCGCGGAACGCGTTCTCGCCGTCGCCGAGGATTGCGGCGTGAAACGGATTCTTTTCGCAAGCTCAGGCGCGGTCTATGGGGCGTGGAACGGACCAGAGAACATTCCGGATGACGCGCCATGCCGTCCGCAGACGGAATTCGGACGCGCGAAGCTGGAAGCGGAGTCGTTGTTCGCAGCCGGACGCGTTCCTGCTCTTCGGGCCCGTTGCTTTTCCTTCGCCGGGTTCCATTTGCCATGCGACCGCGGATATGCGTTCGCCGATTTCTTGCGCGACGCGCTTCGAGGAGGCCCGATCGTCGTGCGCGGCGATGGAACGCCTGTCCGCGCGTGGATGCACGCCCGCGACCTTGCGGATTGGCTGTTCGCCCTGCTTGCGTTCGGCGATCCGCAAACGCCGTACAACATCGGGTCCTCCAGTCCGGCGTCCATTGCGGATTTGGCGGAGACGATGCGCCGCATCTTTCGTCTTCCGTCCGATGCGGTACGGATTCTAGGCGAAGCCGAACCCCGTTCCGATGCCGCCCATTGGTACGTGCCGCGAACGGAGAGAGCGGAATCGCTTGGCCTGCGCGTTACGATCCCTTTTGAGGAGGAGATCCGACTTTCCGCGATTGATCCCTTGCGCCCATGACGGGCGGACAGAGCCTATTGCGGCATCGGAGCTTCATAATGTTCATCGCCGCCGTAAGCCTGATAGTAGCGGTAGACGACGACGATGGAGACGATTCCGATCAGCGTGATGGCAAGTCCGAACGGAAAGACGAGCCGATAGCTCAGCGTAGCATCGATCATGACGCCGAGAAGCGGAGGAAGTACGCCCTTGCAGAAGGAATCGACGATTCCGGCGGCGGAGGAGAACTGCGCGAAGAGCTGACGCGGAAACAGCCGCGCCGCCAGCGACGCGCTCAGCGTGAAGTATGCTCCTGACACGATGCCGTGCAGAACGAAGATCAGGCCGAAGAACGTGACCCGGAACGTGTACGGAGAGCCGTCCTCCCCGATCGGAAGTCCGGTCGGAATCGTGATTTCCTTCAACGGAAACGCCGTCATGATCCATCCGACGATCATTAGAATCGCATACAGGACAAGCGAGGCTAATACCGTACGGAGGGGATGGAATCGGTCGGCAAGCGCGCCAAGCGGAAAGCTGAAGACGAGCGAGAATGTGTAGGTTATCACCAGGTATATGCCGTAATTCCGGTGCGGAATGCCGAGCGCGTCAGCGTACTGGATGGAATAGGAGTTGATCGGCACGAATGAAAGAGCGGAAAGGGCCATGCCGAGCATGATCCAACGGTAGTACGGAATGGAAAAGCTCTGGCGAAGGTACGCGACGAGCGCGCCCATGACATGACGGAAGATCGAGGTCTTGCCGTTGCGATCAGGACGGATTTCGAGCTTTTCCGGAGGCGGGTATTCGCCTTCCTTGACTAGAAAGCACATCGAGAAGAGTCCGACTCCGTAGAGAGTGCCGATTCCGAGGAAGATTTCCAGCGCGTGCGTCGCAATCTTGGGAAACAGCCAGTAATTGAACAGCATGCCGGAACCGAGGCTGACAATGCGAAAGAGCGCGAAAAAGCGGCCGAGCAGCTCCTTTGGAACCACGTCGTTCGCCAGCGCAGTGAACAGAAAGAAGGAAAGCGTCGTGCCGAAGTCCAGAAAAACCCAGCCGAAGCAGAAGAAGAGCAACTTGGCGTCGTGTTCGGAAAGCGAGGGAATCGCTGCATGAAGCCATTCGCCGAACAGGTTCGTGAATCCGAGCAGATACAGACCGGCGACGATGAACGGCGTCGTAAAAAGCAGGAACGGAATGCGACGTCCGAGTCTGCTCCGATGACGGTCGGAGACATAGCTGATGATCGGTGCGATCAGAATATTCGTAATGCACGGAAAGGTCAGCACGATCAGACTGAACACCAGTTCCGAGACGCCGATCTGCTTGATGAGCTCGGTGGCTGCCGGAACCACGGCGCGATCCTTGAGCGCCCATGGGAAGTCGCCCCAAAGCATCCATGCCGCGAGCATGACAAGACCGCCCGTCGTATAGGTCAGCGTGCCCGCCCGCCAGATTTTCTTCGATCGCGTCCGCTCGTCTTCCATCTTCATATTCAACGTCTTCCCCCCCTTCCATCATTGGCGTCGCCGCGTTCCTTCATCTTTGCGGATTTCTTCGAATCTCGCGCCGACGTTTCTCCTGGCATGGTCATGCCGCGAAAGACTCCGCCTTTCCGTAGAAGATCCGGTCCGAAATAGAAGCCGGGCTGCGTCGGCTGGTTGTATCCGACGTTCTGCATGGCGAGACTTTCCCGGTAGATGCGATCCTCCAAAAACGTGTGGAAGCGGAATTCCGTCGGAAGCGTGGAGACATAGAGACGGAGAGCCCGGTTGTTCTCCGTGCGGACAAGAACCTCCTCTCGCCAGTCGCCGACGATGTCGCCGACCAGACACGGAGTCGCCTTCGTTCCATTGTTTGCGGCGCATCCGCGGAAGGTCGCAATTGGAAGGCTTGCGCCTGTCTTCCAGTCGTATTTGAAGACGGAGACGCCATCCAAAAGCTCTCGCAGGAGATCTCCGTCCCACCAGACCGCCATATTGATCGGGAGCCGTGGCGACGCGATCGTTTCCCCTTTGACGTTCAGGAGTCCGATTCCGTTCGCCGCCCAAAGTTCAAGT
>CAZAAM010000114.1:4300-6435 GCA_964483055.1 uncultured Victivallales bacterium | reverse complement strand
TCGTCCCGGCGTTTACGCCGAATACGCCGGAACGCTGTTCTTCGGCTACGAGATGCAGAGCGCGAACGTGGTGGAACGCAACAACGTCGGCAGCGAACTGATCGAGACGAGCGTGATTTCCAGTCAAGCGCTGATTTCGCTCAACGAGGAGATCGTGCTCGGACAATGGGAAAGCGAGCAGCGCGTGGAACAGACGATCGGCATCCCCTTCCTTTCTGAAATTCCGTATTTGAAGCATCTGTTCGGCAGCACGACCGTCAGTCGCGAAAAGACGCGCGTCTACCTTGCAGTGACTGCGCGCGCGATGGATACGGCGAAGCCGAACGGCGCGGAGGTCGGCGAACTGTTCCGCATCGGGAAGGGAGGCGCGATATGACGGTTTTTCAACGAAATCGAATTCGGATGCTTCGTCCGTTCGCCGCGCTCCTGGTTCTGCTGGCGTCGCTTTCCGCTCGCGGCGCGGAAATCGCCGGCATCCCTCGCGATTCGAACTTCGGCAATACGGGCGGATACGACGCTACTCGCGTTGAGGCGCAGCTCATCGTGCCCGTGGACGAGACGACGCAGGAAGTGCATTTCATTCGTGACAACAACGATCCGCGCGTAATCACGAAGACGTATTTGATCCGGCACATCGATCCTTATGAGATTCGAGATTATCTGCGGCAGATGGTGCAGTCCAAGCGCGTCGGCAATGCGACTCTGCAGCAGCAATATCCGTCGAACACGACGACATCGCCTTACGTCGCGACGGAAAGCTCCGTGACTCCGAACGGCCCCGTCGCGCAGCCGACGTATTCGCCGACGATTCAGCTCGGCAGCAATACGGCCGTGGAATGTCTGAAGTACGTGGACGGGACTGGCCTCCTCATCGTCAGCGCGGAGGAATATCGTTTTCAGGATCAGAAAAATGGAATCGGAATCGACACGCTGGTTTCGATTCTGGACAATCCGGATCTTGGCGAGCTGAACTACGGCTATCAGATGTACATTTACATGCCGAAGTTCGTGCCTGCGCGCAATCTCATGCCCCTGATCGAGAACGTCGGCATGAACATCAACGACGCGACCGAACTTTGGCAGGGCATGGACATCGTCGCCTATGATCCGGATTTGAACTGGCTGATCTTCGACGTAGCCAACTATTCCTGCGAAAACATCGCCTCGATGCTCGCGAAGTACGACGTTCCGATTCCGCAGGTCCGCATTCGCTTCCGCGTATACGAGCTGTACAAGGAGAACGACGACCGGATCGGCATCGACTTCCAAAGCTGGAAGAACAACGAGGGCGCCGACTTCTTTTCGATCGGCGGACGCTACCGCGATCATTGGGCGGCGGCGTACAGCGGCGGATACGGACCAAGTTCCAGCTATGGATCCGAGCGGACCAGCTACTTCAATTTCAATCCCAAATGGAACACGCGCTATCTAGACTTTCTGACGAGCATCGGAAACGCGCGCATCGCGCATACCGGCGAACTCTGCATTCGCAACGCAACGGAGGGCGCGACCTTTGCACGCACGACGCAGCTCTTTTATTCCGACGATTCGCAGGCCGTTTCCAACGCCAGGACGTCGCCGGACATGGGTGTCGGCCCCTACGAACTTCTTTCCGGCATCATAGGGCAGGTCTTCACGCGCGGCGACGATGTTCCGGTCGGCAAGGGCAATCAGCAGATTATCACAGCCTTTTCCGGATTCGGCTTTTCCATGACCGTGAACAACGTCTCCGTGAATCTCGATGAGACGCTGTTCGACGTGACGCTTTCCAACACAAGTCTCATCGGCTTCCAGTCGAACGGAGCGCCCCGCATTTCATCCGGCAACGTGGTCAAGCAGACCGTAAGTCTCCCGCACGGCAAGGATTCCTTTGTCATCGGCGGTCTTTCCAAGCAGGAGACCGTCAAGTCGAAGACCGGCGTGCCCTGGCTGATGGACATTCCGTATCTGGGGTGGCTGTTTTCATCGGAATCCACGTCGATCAAGCATTCCGAACTTGTCGTCGCGGCGGAATGCGAATGGGATTCGCCTGGCGACAAGCCGGAGCTGAACGCGGCGACGAAGAGGCAGACGCGCGGCGCATCGAAGCCGCGTCAATCGAAGGAGCCCTGATGATGAACGGAAGAAGGGAGGGT
>CAZAAM010000114.1:0-4290 GCA_964483055.1 uncultured Victivallales bacterium | reverse complement strand
GTTTGTTTATGAATTCTGAGCGTCTCTGCCGCGCATGCCGTCGATTCGTCTGCGTCCTGTTTCCGCCTTTTCTTGCCTTCGGCTGTCGCACCGCCGATTCATCATCCGATGAAGCGGGCGCGGCGGCGATTGCGGAATTCGAGGATCAGACGGCGGAGGCGCGGCGTCTTGGCAATGGAATTCTGGAGGCGTTTCAGCGCAGGGATTTCGCCTTGCTGAAGGAGTTTCTGCATGGTTCGCTTGGTTCGAGAATCACGGAATCGGCATTCGAAAACTCCTGCGACAAGTTCGAGCGGCAGTTCGGGACTCTGGAATCGTTCTCCTGCCAATTTGAACTTGTCACGCCTGCCGTGCGCAATCTGATTTGGATCGTGCGTTTCGTTCGCATCGCTCAAAACGGACAGCGAATCGAACAGGATCTGATGTTCCGTCTCGTCGCCGGATTCCTCGACGGACGAATGGAAGTCCTGAGCTTTGGATTCCTGTGAAGAGGAGAGATCTTGCGCAACGCGCGCCGGAGCGCTATGGCGCTATATTGAACGGCGTCCAAACGAAAGGACAGGGAGACGGGGCCATGAAGATTGCATTTTTTGATACGAAGCCATATGACCGGAAATCCTTTGACGAGGCTCTGGCCGCGCGAAAGGGAATCAAGATCCAGTACTATGAAACGAAGCTGACGCCGGTCTCGGCGCGTCTTGCAGAAGGATTCGACGCGGTCTGCGCCTTCGTAAACGACGATCTCGGCGAGGCGACGATCCGCGAACTCGTTCGCTTGAACGTTCGACTGATCGCCATGCGATGCGCCGGATACAACAACGTCTGCCTTCCGGAAGCCTATGGTAAGATTACGGTCGTGCGCGTGCCGGAATATTCGCCCTATGCCGTCGCGGAATACGCGCTGGGGCTTCTTCTGACGCTGAATCGGAACATCCACCGTGCGTACTGCCGCGTCCGCGAAGGAAACTTTTCCATTTCCGGACTTGTCGGCATGGATTTGCATGGGAAGACGTTGGGAATCGTAGGGACGGGACGCATCGGCCTGCGTTTCGCATCCGTCGCCCAGGGACTCGGCATGCGCATGCTCGCCTATGACGTGTTTCCGAACGAGGAGGCCGCAAAGAATTCGGGGATTGGCTATGTCGGGCTGAACGAGCTGCTCCGGGAGAGCGATGTCGTATCTCTTCATTGTCCGCTCGCGCCGGAGAACAGGCACATGATTAATGCGGATGCCATCGCGAAGATGAAGGACGGGGCGATTCTTCTGAACACGAGTCGAGGCGCTCTGATTGATGCGCGCGCCTTGATCGAAGGACTGAAATGCCGTAAGATCGGCGCGGCCGGTCTGGACGTCTATGAAGAAGAGGCGGACTATTTCTTCGAGGATCTTTCCGAATCCGGAATCCAGGACGACGCGCTTGCGCGTCTGACGACATTCCCGAATGTCATCGTGTCCTCGCATCAGGCGTTTTTTACGAAGGAGGCGTTGAGGAACATTGCGACGACCACGCTGGACAACATCGAGGCGTTCGCCTCCGGATGCGACCTTCCGAACGAGATCTGCAAGAACTGCGACGGCTCCAAGCATTGTCGGAAGATCTGTCCGAAGAAGTCCCCAGGGCGCTGAACGGATTCGCGCCCGATTTCATCAAGGAAGATCCCGCCCCTTTTTCCCGTTGGAATCGCTCGAAACCCGGAGCGGTCTTTGCGTTTCCATATTCTGAACAATGAAAAAGCCCGGTTCGACCGGGCTTTCTCATGCATGCGATTTCTCGGTTCGGAAACGCTTATTCCGCAGCGGCTGCCGTCGCGTTGTTGAGCAGGGCGGAGAGGCGCGCCTTTTTGCGTCCGGCCTTGTTGTCATGGATCGTGCCGGTCTTCACCGCCTTGTCGAGCGCGGAATACTCCTTGCGAAGCAGCTCTTCGGCAAGCGTCTTTTCGCCGGAAGCGACAGCGGCGCGATAGCTCTTTTCGAGCGTGGCGAGCGCGTTGCGGCGCGACTTGTTGATGATGCGCGCCTTTTCGCTGTTGCGCTGTGTCTTGACTGCGGATTTGCGGACGTAGGTCTTGGGCATCTTGTCGATTCCTTTCGAAAGATTATGTTTTGATAAAAAGCATGATTTGCAGACAATGTATCGTTTACTATATCACAGGTTCGGAAAAATTTCCAAGAGGAATTGAAAAAAAGTGATGAAAAACTTGTGCGCGCACGAAAAATCGCAAAAGAAGCAGAGCATTTTCTCGCTGCGCCCTTGAAGATTCTTTTTCAATGCTGTATAGTACCTGACGCTTTCCCGCGCAGTGCGGGGGAGGGTCGTATTGCGCCTTGAACTGAAAAAACGACGATGCGGACACGCATAGACAAGAGGTGAGCGAAATGAACAGCGAACTTTTGGCGACATTGGAGTATATCGAGCAGGAACGCGGCATCGGCAAGGAACAGTTGGCGCGCGCCGTGGAAAACGCGCTCATGACAGCCTCCCGCAAGAGCATCCATCCCGCGAGCGAGCTTTCTGTGAAGCTTGATCTGAAGACCGGAGAAATCAAGGCGTGGGCGAAGCTGAAGGTCGTCGAGGCCTTCCCGACGAACGATGAGATCCGCCTGGAGGACGTGCGCAAGCGCTATCCGGAAGCTCAGATCGGCGATATCGTGGAATGGGAGGTGACGCCGCGCAATTTCGGACGCATCGCCGCGCAGGCGGCGCGCCAAGCCATCGCGCAGCAGCTTCGCGATGCCGAAAAGATCATCGTTCAGGATGAATTCAAGGACAAGGTCGGTCAGATCGTCAGCGGCAACGTGCGGCGTCTTGATGGCAGAAACGTCATCGTGGACTTCCAGAAGGCGGAGGGCGTCATCAACGAGAAAGGACGCGTGCCGGGCGAGCAGTTCATGATCGGCGAGCGCATCAGCGCGCTTTTGGCGGAGATTAACATCAAGGTCAATCCCAGCCTGATTCTATCCCGTTCCTCGGCCCATTTCGTCCGTCGCCTGTTCGAACGCGAAGTCTCTGAAATTCATGATGGAGTTGTGGAGATCGTCGCTATTTCCCGCGAGCCGGGCGTCCGTTCCAAGGTCGCGGTTCGTTCCAACGATCCGCGCGTCGATCCTGTGGGCGCATGCGTCGGCATGCGCGGGTTGCGCGTCCGCAACATCACAAACGAGTTGAACGGCGAACGCATCGACGTGATTCCGTACAGCGAGGATTTGAGGACGTATCTGGAGAATGCGATGCATCCGGCGAAGCTGCTTTCCGTAGAGATCGACGGCGAGGCGAGGAGCGTCGTCGTTCATGTCGATGCGGAGAATTCGAGATTGGCGTTCGGCCGGAAGGGACAGAACGTTCGTCTGGCGCAGAAACTCCTTGGATGGACGATTCAGATCATCGTCGATGAGTCCGCCGAAGAGGAATTTGAAAAGAAGAAGGCGCAGGCCGTCGCGGATCTCGCGACAGCGGTCGGAATTCCGGAATCCGCCGCGGAACTGCTCGTGCAGCATGGATATTTGACCATCGAAGGCCTGCGGAGCGCGCCCGCCGACGATCTGCAGCAGATCGAAGGTCTGGACGCTGGAACGTTGGAGGCGATCGCCTCTGCGGTGGAAAAAGCGGACGAGTCCGCGAACGAGTGATTTGCGAGGTGTTGTGATTTATGGCTGAAAACATTCGAATCAAAGCTTGGGCCGATGCGCATGGAGTCACTTCCAAAATCGTCATCTCCGCCCTTTTTTCCATGGGATACCCCGGAAAGACCGCCTCATCCAACGTTCCGCTGCAAGCTCTTTCCGCCTTGGAGTCTAGAATCAAGGCCATGACGAAGAAGCAGGAAACGCCGAAGAAGCCGGAAGCGCCGGCATCAGACAAGCCGGCTGTCGCGCAACCGACGAAGCCGACGGCGTCCCAGACAGTCAGCCGCGAGGAGCATCCGGCTCCGGTTTCCATGCCGAAGCCTGTCGCTTCCCGCGTCGAATCGGTTTCGCAAAGTCCGCAGACTCAGGCGCCGGCGCCGAAGCCTGCGACTCCTCCTGTTCCTTCCCAGCCGACATCTGCTCAGTCATCCGCACCCCAGCCAAAGCCGATTGCGCCTGGCTTTACGCCGCGTCCTCCTGGAACGCCATATCGTCCGACCGGTTCCGCCTATCGTTCCGGCTCTCCGTATCGCGGACAGCCCGGGAGCGGCTATTCCCGTCCCGGCGACCGCCCGGGCTATTCCCGTCCCGGCGATCATTCCGGCTATTCTTCCCGTCCCGGCGACCGCCCGGGCTATTCCCGTCCCGGCGATCATTCCGGCTAT
>CAZAAM010000113.1:0-6443 GCA_964483055.1 uncultured Victivallales bacterium | reverse complement strand
CGTTCGGCAAGAAGCAGGTCGGATCCAGCGCCATGGCCTACAAGCGCAATCCGATGCGTTCCGAACGCGTCTGCTCCCTCGCACGCTATCTCATGAGCCTTCCGATCAACTGTGCGCAGACCCATTCCGTCCAGTGGTTCGAACGCACGCTCGACGACTCGGCGAACCGCCGCATCGTCCTCGCCGAATCCTTCCTCGCTGCGGACGTGATTCTCTCTCTGCTCGTCAACATCGCCTCCGGTCTGCAAGTCTGGCCGAAGGTCATTGCCGCCCATATCGCTGCGGAGCTTCCGTTCATGGCGACCGAAAACATCATCATGGAGGCCGTCAAGGCGGGCGGCGATCGCCAGGAACTGCATGAACACATCCGCACGCATTCCATGGAGGCCGCGCGCACCGTGAAGGAATTCGGAAAGCCCAACGACCTCATCGAACGCCTGAAGGGCGATCCGATCTTCTCCGCCGTCGCGGATCGGCTCGATGAAATCCTCAAGCCGGAATCGTTCATCGGCATGGCGGACAAGCAGGTGGAAAAGTTCCTCGCCGATGTCGTGCATCCGGCGCTCGCCGCGCATGCCGGACAGCGCAGTGCAGACGTGGAAGAAGTTCGCGTCTGAACCGGCCATGCGAAACGCGAGGAAGCACGACGGAGCTGCGCCGCTTTCGAAGAACTTTGATCCGGAAGCGGAATCTCCGTCGCTCTTCGCGTTCGAGAGTCAGGCGTTCTTCTGTCTTCTCTTCCTGTTTTTCTTCTTCTATGGAATCTATCCTGCGGCGCTTGCAACGGCGAAGCCGCTTTCGCCGCTGGCTCTTCTTGCCTTGACGCTGTTTCCGCCTGCTCTCTGCAAGCTGGCGGCGCTTCTGCTGCTTCCGCTCCCCATGCCCGGAGAAGAGCGTCCGACGATCCGCGAGAAGTGGGCGTTCCATCCGGAGGGCGGTTTCCACGCTCTCCGGACCGGACTGTTTTTTCTTGCGATGTATGTCTGCGTCCTTGCGACGAATCTCGCCGTCAGCGGTCTCTGCAAACGCATGGGCGTTCCGCTGCCCGAACAGCCGCTGGTCGAACTCGCGCGCTCGCTTCCATGGAGCGGACTCGCATTAATCGCGGTTTCCTCCGTTCTTCTTGCTCCTCTCGTTGAAGAGCTGACATTCCGCCTTGTGCTTTTCCGCCTGATCTCCCGTGCGCTGCCTTCCGGCGCGGCCGCGGTTCTGGCATCCGCCGCGTTCGCCGCAGTGCATATGAATCTCAAGGTCTTTCCGCCCCTGTTCGTGATGGGGCTGTTTCTTCAGGCGGCGTTTCTGAAAAGCCGTTCCATTCTGCCCCCGATTCTCATGCACGCCGCGTACAACCTGATTTCCGTTCTGACGATCGGAGCTATGAAATGACCCCCGATGAACTGTTTCGCCCCTTCCGTCCGAATCGGATCGCAGCGCATCTCCGCCCGAAGGCGATCGCGCCGGTGCGCGCCGGACATCCATGGGTGTTCGCCGATTCCGTCGAACGCTTCTCATCCGCAGGCGAGCCGGGCGATGTCGCACTGCTCTATGCTCCGGGCCGGCGTCTTCTTGCGGCCGGACTTCTAGATCCGGATTCGCCCGTGCGGGTGCGCATTCTGCAGAAAACGCCTTCCGAACCGCCGGTCGGGCCGTCTCTCTTCGAACATCTGTTTCGTCTTGCGGCGGAACGGCGCGATGGAAGAATCCCGCCGGAAACCGACGGCTGGCGCGTGATTCACGGCGAATCCGACGGCTTTCCGGGACTTGTGATCGACCGCTATGCTTCCGTCGCAGTGATGAAGATTTACAGTGCGGCGTTTCTGCCATGGACCGGCGTCGTCGCGCAAGCTCTGCTTCGCGCGATTCCGAATCTGACGCACCTCGTCATCCGCCGCTCGCGCGAGCTGGATGCGCATCCTCTGACCGGTCGGCTTTTCCCGAATCGAGCCGAGGTCGTCTCATTCTCCGGAGAGCCGTTGAAGAATCCGGTTCCCTTCCGGGAGAACGGAATCCTGTTCGAAGCGGATGTCCTGCGCGGGCAAAAGACGGGCTTTTTCCTTGATCAACGGGAAAACCGCATGGCCGCGGGCGAACTTGCGCGCGGCCGCGACGTTTTGAACGTCTTTTCCTTTTCCGGCGGCTTTTCTCTGTATGCCGCGCGCGGAGGAGCGAAATCCGTCTGCTCGCTCGACCGCGACAAGTATGCGATCCGCGCCTGCGAACGCCATTTTCAGCTTAATTCCGACATTCCGGCCGTCGCGTGCTGCCGCCGCGAGGGAATCGCCGGAGACGCTTTTGAAACGATGGAAGGCTTCGCCGCCCGAGGACGCCGTTTCGATCTCGTCATCGTCGATCCGCCTTCGTTCGCCAAGGCGGAAGCCGAAAAGGCGCGCGCATTGCGTTCCTACGGACGTTTGGCGTCGCTTGCTTCCGCCCTGCTTCGACCGCGCGGGATTCTGATCTTCGCCTCCTGCTCCAGTCGCATCTCGGCGGACGAATTCTTTCCCGCAATTCTCAAACACGCGCGAGTCCGTGAGATCCGCAGGACGGGACATGCGCCGGATCACCCGGATCTTTTTCCCGAATCGCATTATCTGAAATGTCTGTACGCGGAACGCCTCCCATGAACGACGCGCCTTCATTTTCACTTCTTCCAGACTTGCTCCTTCCGTGGTTCGAACAGGAAAAACGCGACTTGGAATGGAGGCGAAATCCGACTCCGTACCGCGTCTGGATTTCGGAAATCATGCTTCAGCAAACGCGCGTCGAGGCGGCAAAGCCGTATTACGAGCGCTTTCTAGCCGCCCTGCCCGATGTCCGCGCCCTCGCCAAAGCGGAAGAATCGCTTTTGCTGAAGCTCTGGGAAGGTCTCGGCTACTATCGGCGCGTCCGAAATCTTCAGGCCGCGGCAAAGACGATCATGGAACGTCACAACGGCGTCTTTCCCTCCGATCCGACCGCAATCCGCGCATTGCCCGGCATCGGCGACTATACTGCGGGCGCGATCGCTTCCATCGCATTCGGACTTCCGACTCCCGCCGTGGATGGCAATGTCCTCCGCGTGCTGTCGCGCTTTCTTGCATCCGAGCGGGACATCGATTCCATTTCCGTCCGGCGCGATTTTTCCGTCCGTCTCGCAGAAGTCTATCCGCAAGGCCGCTGCAGCGAATTCACGCAAAGCCTGATGGAGCTTGGCGCGACGGTCTGCCTTCCGAGCGGCGAGCCGCGCTGCGACGTCTGCCCCCTCGCCGATCATTGCCTCGCTTCGAAGCGCGGACTGACCGACCGCATCCCAGTCCGCAAAAGCAAGACCGCGCGGCGCATCGAAACGAAGACCGTTCTCGTGATCCGGCGCGAAGACAGAATCGCCCTGAGTCGGCGCGGTCCGTCCGGACTGCTCGCCGGCATGTACGAATTTCCGAACGTCGACGGCGCTCCGGATGCGACCGCCCTCGCGGAACGATTTCGCCTCTCCGACATTCGAGACGCCGGACGCGCCAGACACGTCTTTTCCCATGTGGAGTGGCATATGCTCCTGCGAACCGCCGTCGCAAGCGGCGAGACGCCTGCATTCCGCTGGGCGACGCTGGAAGAGCTGGAACGGGAAATCGCTCTGCCGAGCGCCTTCCGCGCCGCCTCCGCGCTTGCAAAATCCGTTCTGCGTGATATAGTTTGAAAACGCCGGGATTTGCAAGCCGGGCGCAGCGAAAAGAAAGGAACGAGCCGGACATGACTGTGCTCTTCGCACTCTTCAAATATTTTCCGTGGGGCGGACTCCAGAACGATACGCTTCGCTTCATTGACGCTATGATCGAACGAAATCACCGCGCCATCCTTTTCACAACCGAGTGGGTCGGAGCGCCTCCAAGGCCGGAGCTGGAGCTTGAAATCGTCAAAGTCTTTGGCCTCGCCAACCATGCGAAAATGAATTCCTTCGCGAAAAAGTTCCAGGCGCGTCTCAAGCGCGGCGACATCGACGTCTCCGTCGCGATGAATCGCATTCCGGGCGCAGACTTCTATTTCGCGGCTGACACGTGCCTTCTGACCAGTCTCAAGGAAAAACGCAAGAGCTTTTCTCTCCGCTTTCTTCCGCGCTATCGCAACTATCTTGCCGCAGAACATGCCATATTCCGCCCAGGCGGCGCGACGCGCATCCTCGCGATCGCCCCGCGTCAGCTCCGTGATTTCCGCGACTCCTATGCCACCGAGGCGGAACGCTTCCTCCTTCTTCCTCCGGGCATGAATCCCGCTTGCGGACATCCCTCCGATGCGGATGAAATCCGCAAGGCGAAGCGACGCGAGCTCGGCATTCCGGAAAATGAAACTGTCCTGATTCTCGTCGGAACGAATTTCATGAGGAAGGGAATGGATCGGGCTCTGCTTGCCGTGAAGAATCTGAAGGAGAAAGGCATCCGCTGTCGACTCCTCATTGCGGGAAATGATCCCCTTCCCGCCATGAACAAGCGCATTCGCGAGGCCGGGCTTTCCGACTCCGCGCTCTTTCTCGGTCCGCGACGGGACGTATCGGCTCTTCTTCTGGCTTCCGATCTGATGATCCATCCGGCCAGAGAGGAAGGAGCAGGCACAGTGCTGATCGAAGCGCTCGCCGCAGGGATTCCAGTCGTCTGCACCGGAGGTTGCGGATTCGCCCACTATGTCGCTGAAGCCTGCGGTCTCGTTCTTGAAGAACCGTTCTCGCAGTCCGCGCTGGAAACTGCCGCCGCCGACGCCCTGCCCCGGCTGCCCGCCCCCAAGAAACGCGTTCTCGCCTATGCTTCGACGTAAGACTTTCAAGGTCGCGCCCGCGTCTTCGCGGAAACGGCGGAAGCGTTCGCCGCTTCTCATTGAATCGCCTGTTCCTGTCCAAGGTTCTTCATTTTCAAGAAAGACGCGTTCGCGCTTCCGCCGGCTCTTGCACTTTCCTTGATTCGTGCTATAGTATAGGGTTTAAATTGGAACTGTCAAACCAACTACGGAGATTCTCCCATGTACAACGCCGCAGACCTGAAGAAAGGCCTCAAAGTCGAAATCGACGGCAAGCCCTATGTTATCACGGAATTCGAATTCTGCAAACCCGGAAAGGGTACGGCGCTCTATCGCTGCAAGCTCAAGAACATGATTGACGGCAGCACGATGGATCGAACCTATCGCCCGGTCGACAAGGTTGGAAAGCCCGACCTCGAAGAACGCGAGCTCTACTACTCCTATCACGACGGCGACAACTACATTTTCAGCGACAGCGAGACCTATGAGGAGATCCCTGTCGGCAAGGACGTCCTCGGACAGCGCACCTACTTCCTCATCGAGGAATCCCTTTGCAACGGATTGTTCTACAACGGCAAGATCATCGACATCACGCTCCCGACCTTCATTGAAAAGGTCGTCGCCGAGACCGAACCCGGCGCGCGCGGCGACACCGCCAGCAGCAACGTCATGAAGCCTGCCAAGATCGACAACGGATACGAGCTCATGGTTCCGCTCTTCATCAATCAGGGCGACACCATCCGTATTGACACTCGCACGGGCGAATACGCTGAACGCGTCAGCAAAGGCTGACAAGGTGAATGCAAACCTCGCCCTAGCGAAAAAGATTCCGGCGCTTCGCCTTCGCGCAAAAGCTCTCGCCGCCGTTCGCCGCGGCTTCGATGCGCGCGGCTTTGTCGAAGTGGAAACGCCGGTTGCCATTGCGGCTCCGGCCGCGGAGGAATACATCGAAGCTCCGCGCGCCGGCTCTCTTTTTCTGCGCACCTCTCCGGAACTGGAGATGAAGCGCCTCCTTTGCGCCGGAATGGAACGCATCTATCAGCTCGGTCCCTGCTTTCGCAAAAATGAAAATGGGCGAATCCACCGCAGCGAATTCGACATGCTCGAATTCTATATGGCGCATGCGGACTATCTTCAGCTTCTCGACGAACTTCGAGCCATTCTGATCGATGTCGCAATCGACGTCCTCGGCGCTCCCTCCGTCGTCTTCCGAAATCGGACGATTGACTTTTCCGCGGAATGGGAAATCATCTCCGTCCGTGACGCATTTCGCAAGTTTGCCGGAGCTTCGGCGGACAAGGCGGCGGAAACCGAAGCGCTTTTCGAACAAATCCTAACGGAGCAGGTCGAACCCGCGCTCCCGAAGGATCGTCCCTGCGTCCTGATCGATTATCCCGTCCGATTCGGCGCTTTCTCGCGCGTAAAAAGCTCCGATCCTACGCTTGCGGAACGCTGGGAGCTTTACATCGGCGGCGTGGAGCTGGCCAACACCTATGGAGAACTGACCGATCCCGTCATACAGAGAGCGCGTTTCGACGCCTTCCGCAGCAAGCGCGCTTCCCTTGGCATGGCCGAATATCCGTCTCCGGACGCCTTTCTTGAAGCGCTTGATTCAGGCATGCCTGAGTCCGCCGGATCCGCCCTCGGCTTTGATCGACTCGTCATGATTCTGGCGGGCGCGG
>CAZAAM010000112.1:0-6460 GCA_964483055.1 uncultured Victivallales bacterium | reverse complement strand
TCGCCCGCGCGTTCGCCGCAGGCCGCGATCACCACGACGTCCGCTTCCGCGTAACGGCTGATCGAGTGCTGAAGCACGGTCTTTCCGGCTCCGAAGGGGCCCGGCGTGCAGAAGGTGCCGCCTTGAGCCACGGGGAAGAATGTGTCGATTTCGCGCTGCTGAGTAATGAGCGTCTTGGTCGGAAGCAGCTTTTCCTTGTAGCAGCTGATCGGAATCTTGACCGGCCATTTCTGAATCATGGTGACGTCGACCGTTTCGCCCTCGTTGTTGCGGACGTGCGCGACGACGTCGGTGATCTTGTATTTGCCCGGCGCGACGACGTCGACGACCTCCCACGTCCCGCGAAGGCGGAAGGGAAGCATGATGTAGTGAGTGAAGATGCCCTCCGGAACGCTGCCGATGTAATCGCCGGCAACGAGCTTCGCGCCAGGTCGGGCGATTGGCGTGAAATCCCATTCGGAATTCATGTCGAGCGCATCAAGATAAACGCCGCGTTGAAGGAAGAATCCTGCCTTTTCGGCAAGATCGGCGAGCGGGTTCTGCAGTCCGTCATAGACCTTGGTAAGCAGTCCCGGTCCAAGCGTTACGCTCAGAAGTTCGCCTTCGAAATCGATCGGGTCGTCGACCTTCAAGCCGCGCGCATCTTCGAAGATCTGCATGTCGGCGCGATTGCCGCGAATTCGGATGACTTCACCTTTCAGACGCTTGTCTCCGATGATCGCATAGGCGACTTCGTTCTGGGAGACGCTGGTGTCGAATTCCACCGTGATCAAGTTTCCGTTGACGCCTTTGATGCGTCCTGTCTTTTTGTCCGGCATAGCCTATATGCTCCTGTGTTGTATATGAACTTCAATGAATTGTCTTCATCGGCGCTGGAGCGTTTCGCTCACGCGCGTCGCCGCCTCGGTCAGATTCGCTTCCGCCTGCCTGCCGGGAATGCGGTCGACCCATTTTTCTGCGATCTGAAGCTTCATGCTGTAAGCGCAGACCGTATCAAAATGGAATACGTGCCGCTGATTCTGCTCCAATTCCTCCAGCTTCGTCCAACGCGCCCGATCCAACATCCTTTCCCGTTCCAACGGGTTCTTGATGAGCATTGCGGCGTGCGCGATCTTGTCGGCTTCGACATCGAATATCGTTTGCCCCGCTTTCGGTCCTTCGAATCCGGGATCAAGCTGAGCAAGTCGAAGCTTCATCAGGCTGTGCCGGAGCCCCGTTTCGAATCTGGCGTAGGCGCGCGCAAGCGATTTTTCCGGAAAAAAGTTCGGATTGAAGCCGTCATGCAATGAGTCCGCGGCGTCAGCGTCCCAATGTCGGAACGCTGGTTCTCCAGGATACAAGGAAAAGCTCTCAAGAATCTTGAAGTCTTCGCCATGAATGTAATGGGCGCAGACGGCCATGAACTCTTCGTGGGCGATGGCTGGCTTCTCGAAGATCCGCAGCATCGGCAGAGAAGATATCAGCTGAAAAAGAACCATCATATTGACATGCCCCTTTCTGAACGGACGATCCGATCAGCCATGAAGGACGGCGGCAAGCTTCGGTCCTACGAATTCGCAGATGATTTCCGAAAGGGCGTCGTCGCTGAAATCGAAAAAGACGTCTCCGTCCTTGAATCCGATCTTCAGGCCTGCGCCGAATCCGCGTCCGGCGAGAATGACGGTTCTCTTTTTGAGGTCGGCGGTCAGCGCCGCGAGAAGCGCTTTTTCCAGTTGCGGCTTGTTCGCAGGAAGCATCGCTTCGATTTCCGCATTCGGTTTTGCTGCGAACTTCGAGGCCATGTCTTTGACAAGGTCGGCCATCATCGCCGGAGTCATCGCCGCGCCGACCGATTCCTTCACTACGGCGCGGAGACGATCCAGCAGTTCGATCCTCAGGGAGACAACAACGTCGCGAGCAGCCTGACGGATGGTTTCATTGGCTTTATCCTGGGAGGCGCCGGCTTCCTTCCGGGCATCTTTCACGATCTTTTCCGCCTTTTCCTTCGCCTCGCTCAGAATCTTTTCCGCTTCCGTTTTGGCGCGGGCGACGATGGCGGCATGCTCTTCTTCGGCTTTCTTCAGACCTTCCGACTCGATCCTATTCAGCAAGCCCTGCAATTCTTCCGACATTGGCGTTCTCCGTTTTTTTGCATTGTTAGCGGACGCCGTTCAGGGCGGCCGCATGACTCCACTGTGCAATGCGAACGGTCGAATGCAACGCGTATAGGGTCGACGATTTCGAACCGCCGCAACTGTCTTGATAATATATCGCTTATTTCGGATATTTCAAGCGGCGGAAAAATGAAATATTGCAAAATATTTCCAAAAAGAAACAATTGTTTCACTTCCAGAACTGCCACCATTTCTTCGGCTTGGCGGGAACGACGGGCTTGCCGTCAGGATTGCCGGAAGAGAAGCAACGGCGGAAGCCGGATCCGGTCTTCTGTTGAATTCCGCTTTGCGTGGTGGTCACGCCGATTTTGAACTTGTCGTCGGCGAGCGTCGGGCGCATTCCCTGCTTTTCCTGGCTCAGCTTGGGAAGCCGAACCGTGTTGGTCGGCGTTGCCGGAAGCTGCTCTTCGCCCGCCGGAGTCTGAGACTCCTCGATCGTGAACACGAAGCCGCATTGCGCGCATTCTCCCTGCTGGCCGACTGCGGATGCCGGGAGTTCATAAGTGGCGGAGCATTGCGGACAGGCGAAGTGAATGGTTTGTTCGTCCATGATCGTTTCCCTCGAAAAGATTGTAAGGTTCGACTCGGTTCAAAAAAAACGCGGAGAAAACTCATTATGAGTTGAATATATCATGGCATTTTTGATTCGGCAAGCGGCGAACGATCGTTTTTTGCCCAAAAAGTTTAAAAAACAAAGGAATTTTTTGAAAAAAAATCGAAAGCCCGCTGTTTTCCAACATGATTTTTTTAAAAAAACGGTTATTGTATAAGCCGAAACGAACGACCGCCTGATGCACGTCCGCGCCCTGATGCAAGTTCCGGCGCAGTCCAGCCGGCTGCGGTCGCAACCATGGAGTCGATTTCATGAAACGATTGCGTCTTTTCCTGCCGTCAGCGGCCTGGCTTTTGCTTCTTTCGGTTTTTCTTTGGTCCTCTGTTCCTGCCTTTTCGGCGGAAAAGAAGCCGGACCAGAAGCTCTCCCTGATCGCTCGTCTGACAACGGAACTCCTCCTGCGCCAGCATTATTCCGAAAAGAAGATTGACGCGGCGCTTGCGAACAACGTTCTGAATGAATACCTGAGAATGATGGATCCGTCCCGCATCTTCTTTTTGAGCGAGGACGTGGAATCCTTTCGCAAGCGCGAGCCGGTTCTGCTCGCCTCTCTCCGCAGCGGCGACCTTTCCTTCGCATTCGAAGTGCATTCTCTTTTTTTACGCCGCCTGACCGAATACCGCGACTTCAGTCGGGAGTTCCTTTCCGCGCCGATCCGCTACGATCGCGATGAGACCTTCGATTTCGATCGCACCGAGGCGGAATGGCCGAAAAATGCGGATGAACAGCGCGTCCTTTGGGCCAAACGCCTCAAGAACGAGGTCATAATCTCCACGCTTTCCGATCGCGTGCTCCGAGACGAGGCGAAGAAGGACGATTCATCCGTCGATCCCGGCGAACTTTACTTTGCAGACCATCTGAAGCCTGCCGAACGCATTTTGAGGCGCGTGGAACGCTCCCTCAAGACCTATCAGAAAATGGAGCCCATCGAGGTTACGGAAATCTATCTCGTCGCCGTCGCCTCCGCCTTCGACCCGCATTCCGGCTATATGTCTCCACGTACCGGCGAGGATTACGACATTCATCTCTCCCTTTCCCTTACTGGAATCGGCGCCGTCCTTACCAGCAAAGAAGGCTATACCACAGTCGTCGAGATCGTCGCCAACGGTCCCGCCGACAAGGAAGGCACGCTCAAGGCCAACGACCGCATCATCGCAATCCGCCAGGAAGGAGGAGAGGATGTCGATATCATCGACATGCCGCTTTCCAAAGTCGTCAGCCAGATCCGCGGCAAGGAAGGAACCCGCGTCACGCTTACGATCCTTTCCGCCGACAAGGGCGGTCTCGCCGTTCCGAAGCAAGTCGTCATCACGCGCGGCAAGGTCCCGATGAAGGACTCCGAGGCGCATGGCGAAATCCGCGAAGCCAAGCTCCCGAACGGAACGCCGGTTCGGATCGGCATATTGGAGCTTCCTTCCTTCTACAGCGACTTCGCCGCCATGCGCAACGGCGTCGCCGACTATAAGAGCGCGACCCGCGACGTTCAACGCCTGATTACGGACTTCAAGCGCCGGAACATCGACGGACTGATCATCGACCTGCGCTCCAACGGCGGCGGCAGTTTGCAGGAGGCGGTTCTTCTATCCGGACTCTTCATTCCGGAAGGACCCGTCGTGCAGGTGCGCGGCAAGACGGAGATCGACATTCTTTCCGACGACGACGGCGGCCGGGTCGTTTATGACGGACCAATGATCGTCCTCGTGAACCGTTTCAGCGCTTCCGCATCGGAAATCTTCGCAGCCGCAATGCGCGACTACAACCGCGCCATCGTGGTCGGAGACGAGTTCACCCATGGCAAGGGCACTGTTCAGATTCTTACCGATCTGACGCGCTATACGCCGTTTCTCGCCTCGGTTGCGTTTCCCGCCGGAGAGCTCAAGCTTACCAGCGCGAAATTTTATCGCGTCAACGGCGAATCGACGCAGCTCAAGGGTGTGAAGAGCGATATCGCGTTTCCCGGGTTCGCCAATATCAAGGACACCGGCGAAAGCTCCTTGCGTTTCGCTCTTCCATGGGATGCCATCGAACCCGCCCGATTCGAAGCTTTTCGAGGCGCCGCGGCGGTCTCGCCCCAGCTGATCGCCGAGCTCAAGAAGCGTTCCGATCTTCGCACGGCGAAGAGTCCGGAGTTCGAAAAGATTCGCAAGGACATCGCCGACTTCGAACGCATTACTGCGCGCAAAAGCATCTCGCTCGATCTCGAAACGCGCTGGGAGGAGTATCAGAAGGAAAAGAAGCTGACGGAAGAGCAGAGCGCTCTTGCCAAGCTCGAACGCGCCGGCGCCGCCAGTGAAAAGAACGCGGAAGAAAAGCGTCGCGATTCCTATCTCGACGAAACGGTCAACATCATGGCGGATATGATCGCTCTTGAAAAGCCCGCCCGCCAAACCGCTTCCGCGCCGACCGCCCTGCCGACGCCGTGACACGCCCTTTGCAGATTTGCCGGAAGTTGCCGGGGCAAAACATTCAGATGCGTCGCGCCTCTGCATGCGAAGGCATGTTTTGACGTCTGCAAGGCATGGAAGGGGAAACAAGTTGAAAAACACGTTCGCCTGTTGTATTGTCTCATATTTTCCCTGTCGTTAATCTTTGAAAAGAATGCTTCGAGAGTCAAACATGAGGCAGCTTGATTTCGCCCATGGCGGCATTATGCGTCTGATTGCGCAAACGGCAGGTCCGATGCTGGTCGCACAGGTTTTGAGCTTGCTCTACAGCATCGTCAGTCAAATCTATATAGGACGAATTCCGGAAACAGGAGCCGTGGCGCTGACAGGAATCGGTCTTTGCTTTCCGATCATCCTTGTGATAACAGCCTTTGCCAACCTTTTCGGCATGGGCGGCGCGCCGCTCTGCGCGATGGCGCGCGGCAGGGGAAATCAGCGTCAGGCGGAAGAAATTCAAAATACGGCATTGACTCTTCTTGTCGCCGCAGGATTGATTTTATTTTTTTCGCTTTGGTGTTTCGCGCGCCCATTGCTGAAGCTGCTTGGCGCTTCCAACGAAAGCATTCGTTACGCGCTGCCATATTTGCGGGTTTGCCTTTTGGGATGCGTGCCTTTCATGATCGCGACCGGCATGGCTCCCTTTGCCATTGCGCAGGGGTTTCCAAAAGCGGGAATGAAGGCGATTGCTTACGGAGCGGTTACGAATATCGTTCTAGCTCCGGCGTTCATCTTCCTTTTTCGCTTGGACGTGGTCGGCGCTGCAATCGCAACCGTATTTTCTCAAACGCTTTCCGCTGGAATCATTCTCCGGTTTTTGAACGGGGAGAATGCGGAATTGAAAGCGCGGTTCGTCGGTTTTCATGAGCTTGCGGCAAATTCAAAGCTCATTTTCAACATCGTCAGTTTGGGCAGCGTCGCCTTCGTCATGTATTTTGCCGGCAGCCTGGTCAACATGGTTTGCAATGCAATGCTTTCGCGATATGGCGGAGATCTCTTTGTCGCCGTCATGACGATCGCCGCTTCCGTGCGTCAGCTGCTTGAAACGCCGGCGCTGGCGATTTGCGAAGGAACATCTCCAATTATGAGTTTCAATTACGGCGCAAAAAATGGAACGCGAGTTATGCGCGCGATTTGGATCATGACAGCGTTGACGATCGCTTATACGGCGATTGCATGGGGTGCGATTGCCTGGAAGGCCGAATGGCTTGTCCGAATTTTCAGTTCGGACGACAGGCTTCTTCAAACGGCGC
>CAZAAM010000111.1:0-6471 GCA_964483055.1 uncultured Victivallales bacterium | reverse complement strand
TGCAGGAAATCGCCTACGACAACGGCTGGATGTCGCCGCAAGAAGTCTACGACTCAGCCAAGGATATGCTGAAAACCGAGTACGGACAGTACCTCGTCCGCATGCTCGAACAAGAAGGAGCCCGATTCCAATGAACGTGATTCGAACGGAAATCCCGGACGTGCTGATCCTGGAACCCAAAGTCTTCGGAGACGCGCGCGGATATTTTTTCGAATCCTGGAACAGAGAGCGTTTCCGCGAGGCCGGAATCGACTGCGAATGGATTCAGGACAATGAATCGAAGTCGCGCAGGGGCGTGCTCCGCGGACTGCACTACCAGGCGCCGCCTTACACGCAGGCGAAGCTCGTCCGGGTCATCTCCGGCGCGGTTCTCGACGTCGCCGTCGACATCCGCAAAGGCTCGCCCACCTTCGGCCGTCACGTCGCCGTTCGCCTCGACGAGGAAAACAAGCGCCAGCTCTATGTCCCGCGCGGCTTCGCGCACGGCTTCGCCGTCCTGAGCGAAACCGCTGTCTTCGCCTACAAGTGCGACAACAAGTACATGCCAAGCCATGAACGCGGAATCGCGCTCGACGATCCGGAACTCGGAATCGACTGGACCGTATCCCTTGCCGACGCAATCCTGTCCGACAAGGATCGCCGCAATCCCGCCTTCCGCGATGCGGAAACGTTCGACTTCCAAAAAAAGGACTGGCTCTCATGAAAATCATGCTTACAGGCGGATGCGGCATGCTCGGACGTACGCTCTGCGCCGTCCTCGGAGGCGAATTCGAAGTCGTTCCGACCGATCTTCCAGAAGCCGACATCACCAACGAACACGCCTTCGAAGCGATTCTCCGCGCGCTTGCGCCGGACGTCGTCGTCCACTGCGCCGCCATGACAGCCGTAGACAAGTGCGAAACGGAAATCGAACTCGCATGGAAGCTCAATGAAGCAGGTTCGGCGAACGTCGCGCGCATTTGCGACCGCAATGGCGTCCGTCTGATCGCAATCTCCACCGACTATGTCTTCGACGGAGAATCGGAGCGTCCCTACAGCGAATACGATGCTCCGAACGGCGGTCGAACCGTCTACGGGCAAAGCAAATTCGCCGGAGAACAGGCTGTCGCAAGACTCTGCCCGAACCACGCGATCTGCCGCATCTCCTGGCTCTATGGAGCCGGCGGCCCGAGCTTCGTCCACTCCATGGTCAAGCTCGCCGACGGGACACGCCCGACGCTCAAGGTCGTCGCAGATCAGCGCGGCAATCCAACCTCGACGGTCGCTGTCGCCATGCGACTGCGCGACATTCTGCTCCGACCGGACCTGCACGGCGTCTTCCATCTCACTTGCGAAGGCGAAGCGACGTGGTTCGACTTCGCCAGGGAAATCTTCCGGCTTCTCGGAATCGAACAGAACGTCGAACCCTGCACGACGGCGGAATTCCCGCGTCCGGCGCCGCGACCTGCGAACTCGCGTTTGGAAAAGCGACGTCTCCGCGAAGAAGGCCTGCCGCCGATGCCGGACTGGCGTGACGCGCTCGCAGCCTTTCTCCGGACGGAATTTCCTGACCGCTTCACGCGTTCTTGAACCAAGACGATCGGGAAGAATGCTCTCCTTCAGGACGTCAACAATTCTGCGCGAGACGTCTTTCCCGCTTCTCGATTCCATCCGGGGGCCAATTTATCGACAACAAAACAGAAAAAATCTGGAATGGAATGGGACGAAGTTTTCAGGCTCTTTCGCGCTTGCGGGGATGCTTCGTGCCTGAAATACGGAAAATCATGAGCCGATTCCTTGCAAAGCAGTTTGATTTTTCATAGATTTATTCTATAGTAAATTCGGTTCGGGAATTTCTCCCGAATTCAAACTTCAATAAAATAGGAAAGCGGTATCATGAAAAAAGCTCTCTCCATCCTCGTCGCAGGCGTTGCGATCGTCGCCTTCTCCGGATGCGGAACCCTCTTTTGGGCGGAACGCAAGAATCAGCCGACCTCCAAGCAAATCGACCCGACCGTTCTGATTCTTGACTGCTGCGGTTTCTTCTTCGGAATCATTCCAGGCGCAGTCGCGCTTGTGCTCGACCTTAACAACAACACGATCTACTATACCAAGGCCGAGGTCAAGAACCTCTCCGAAGTTGAAAGCATGGATCGTTCGCAAATGGTCGCCGTACAGATTCCTGCCGGCGCCTCCGTCGCCGAAATCAACGCCATCCTCTCGCAGGAGCTTGGTCAAAGCGTCGACATCTCCAGCGCTCAGCTCGTCGCTGCCAACTGATCGCATTCGAGCGAAGCGATCGTTTCGAGGCGCGGACTTTGGTTCGCGCCTTTTTTTCGTCTCTGCAGTTTCCCCGCATCGTCGAGCGGATGCCGAGTTTCTGAACATTCCGCATTCGGCGACGAAATTCCGTCCGGACACATGCGGCGATGAACGACGAAAGCGCGACAAGTAGGATGATCTCCGGCGCCTTCTTCCCTTGAAGCCGCCTTGCCTGCATCGCACGCAAGCCTTTCCCGTCAATTCACGTTTATGAAGTCTGAATCGCCTTTCTCGTTTCTCCCTTTCTTCTGCATCGTGCAGCCAAACCGCGAAAACGACCGCGTCGAATCCTGATTCCGTGAAAGCATTCTCATCCGGACGTGAAAAAAGGAGCGTCCCTTTCTGGACGCGCCTCGGAAGCGCGAAATGCGAAATGGCTCTCAGAGCGGGAAGCGCAGCAGGAACTCGCAGCCTTTGCTCTCGCCGCATTTAAGCTCGGCGACGCCGCCGTGAAGCTGCGCGACATGCTTGACGATCGCAAGTCCGAGTCCGGTTCCGCCAAGCTGGCGGCTGCGGGACTTGTCGACGCGATAAAAGCGTTCGAATATTCGGGCGCGATGTTCCGGCGGAATTCCGATTCCGTCGTCGCGGACGGAAATGACTGCAAACGGTCCCTGTTGCGTGAGGGAAAGCTCGATCGTTTCGCCTTCGCTGTAGCGGACGGCGTTTTCAATCAGATTGACGACCGCCTGTTCCAGAAGGGCGGCGTCGCCTTGAATCCGCAGGGGAATGTTCTCCGTGACGACAAGATTCATCTTCGCGGCTGAAACGCGGTTGGCGCAAAGATTCGCAGCATTGGCAAGGACGGAGTCGAGCATGACCTCCGTAAATTCCCGGGACGACTCCGTCTGCTGCCTTTCAAGCGCGGCAAGGCTTAGGATGTCCTGCACTAGACTGTTCAGGCGCTTCGACTGCATGGACAAAATATCCATCAGCTTGGAACGTTGCGCGCCGGACATGTTCGGCTCCTCCTCCATGGTCTCCACGGCGCCGAGGATGCAGGTGAGCGGCGTCTTGATTTCATGCGAAACGTTTGCAACGAAGTCCGTGCGGAAGGATTCAAGCTTGCGCAGATTGGTCAGGTCGATGACGGCCAGCAGCAGGCGCTTGCCGCCTTCGTATTCCAAGACGCGCCCGCGAATGAAAAGAAAGCGCAGTCCGCCCTGACGACGAAGCGTGAACTCGTGTTCGAAAGGCTGCCCGTCCAGGAACGCTTTCTGAGCCAGATCAAGCAGCTCGGGGATGCGACAACGACTCAAATAGAATCTCTCGTTCTCTCTGGAGAACTCGAAGATGTCCGCCGCCTCGGGATTGGACTGAAGAAGAGCGCCGTCGGAAGCGAAAAGCATCACGCCCTCGCTGATGGCGTCGAGCAGAATCTTTCGCTCGTTGCGCTCCGCCGTGACTGTGGAAAGCTGCTTGCGAAGCTGATCGGTCACGCTGGAGATGCTGAGGGCGAATTCACGGACGATGCCGCTTTCCGGGATATCGATATGCGTATCAAGCCTTCCGGAAGCGATTTGCGAAAGGTCTTTCTGGAGCGCGAGCAACGGCTTGCGAATCTTCGTCAAGATGTAGATGGAAAGGATCAGGACGATTTCGCCGCCGAAGAGCAAGGCCCAAAACATGTTGAGACGGGAAAGATTGATCATGTCCTGCACTTGGTCCGTGGAAATCGCCGCCCGAAGCACATAGATGCCGAATCTGGTCTTCAGCGGCTGAGCATGGTAGATCATCCATTGTCCGAGACTTTCGCTGTAACGGACGACGCTGGTCGGAGTTCCGGCAAGAGCGGACTTGACCTCTTCGCGCTCCAAATGGTTCTCAAGAAAGGCGCTGTTCTCCGCAGAGTCTGCGGCGACATGGCCAGATGCGTCGATTAGAGTAATGCGAAAGCTGTTATTGTCGAACTGGTTGCAGAACTGCGCCGCCTCGTGCGCCTTGCCTTCGTTGAGCATAGGCATAAGAACGGCGGCGACCAAATTGGATTCCTGTGCGATATTGTTCTTCGCCTCCTGCTTGTACGCCTTCTCGAAGGAAGACGTCTGCCAGCAAAGAAAGATGATGCATGCGGCAAAAAGCAAAAGAGCGGCCACTGGCTGGCCGAACAAGACTGCGTCACGTGTTTTCATAACTATTACGCTCCTGCTTTCAAACGGTATCCGATGCCTCGAATCGTTTCAATATTGGCGCCCCAGACGCCGAGTTTGCGACGCAGATTGACGATCTGCACGTCAATTGCGCGCTCGGTCACGGGATAGTCTTCTCCCTTGATCCTGGAAATGATCTGATTGCGCGTGTAAACGCGTCCGGGATGCGAGACAAGAAGCTTCAGAATCGCGAATTCGCTGTATGTGAGAGAGACTTCCTCGCCGTTCAGTCTGACGCAGTGCTGCTCATCGTTGAGCGAAAGGCCGTAACGCCGGATCTCCGCAGACGCGGCCTCTTCCGAAATGTCGCGCAGCTGGGCTCGGACGCGCGCGACGAGGATTTTTCGGCTGAACGGCTTGGTGACATAATCGCTTGCGCCGATCTCAAGGCCGAGCACGACGTCGGATTCCTCCGCTTTGGCTGTGAGCATGATGACAGGAATCAACCGGGTTTCGTCCTGAGACTTGAGCTTGCGGCAAACCGTAAGCCCGTCGACGCCAGGCAGCATGAGATCCAGCAGGATCAGACCCGGACGCTTCGATGCGGCGATCTTCAAAGCGGTCTCTCCGTCCTCGGCCTCGCAGATGGAAGAATAGCCGGCGCTTTCCAGCGTCATGCGAATGAGTTCGCGAATTCCTGGTTCGTCTTCGACGATCAGTATCGTTTCATTTGGCATTGTTTTCTCCCTCATGATGATGACGGACGATCTGCCCGCTCTCCAAATAGATCACGTCCTCCGCAATGTTGGTCGCAATATCGGCGACGCGCTCCAGACAACGGGAGACGGTCAGGCAGTCCATATAGTATTGCGCCTCCGAGCTGTTTTTGAGAATCAGATCGCGAATCTTTCCGTAGTTTTCCCGATGAATCACATCGACCTCCTCGTCGTCCAGAATGACGGAGCTGGCAAGCGGAACATCATGATATGCTAGAGAATCCAAGGCCTTCTTGAGCATTTCGCACGCCTTTCGTACCATACAACCGAAATCGAACTTTTCAATGTTGCGCTCGCGGAAATAAGCCATGTCCTCGACTCTCTCTGCGATGTTTACGGCAAGATCGCCGACGCGTTCGATCTCGTTGTTGACCTTAAGAATGGTGATGACCTGGCGCAAGTCGGTTGCCACAGGCTGATAGAGCGCTAGAATTTTGAGGCATTCCTCCTCGATCTGGATTTCGGCGTCGTTGATGCCGGAATCGTTGTGAATGACCAGAAACGCGGCGGATGGCGATGCGCTGTCGACTGCGGCGGACGCTTCATTGACCGCGTTTTCCGCGCGAGCAGCGACATTCGCAAGCATGTTCTTCAGATGCTCCAGAGCATTGTTGAAATGAGTCTTCATATCGATCAACCAAACCTTCCTGTGATGTATTCTTCCGTTTTCGGATTGCGTGGATTCGTAAAGATCTGCCTGGTCTCCCCGAACTCGATGATCCTGCCCTTGTAGAAAAAGGCTGTATAGTCGCTGATGCGCGCCGCCTGCTGCATGTTGTGCGTCACGATCATGATGGTGAACTTGTTGCGGAGATCATCCATAAGTTCTTCGATCTTGAGCGTGGCGACCGGGTCGATGGCGCTCGTAGGCTCGTCCATCAGGAGGATGTCCGGCTCGACGGCGATGGCGCGGGCGATGCAGAGACGCTGCTGCTGACCGCCGGAAAGAGCGAGACCGCTGGATTTGAGCTTGTCTTTCACTTCGTCCCAGATGGATGCGCCGCGGAGCGCTTTTTCAACGCGGTCGGCGATTTCGCTCTTGGAAAGGTCGTAGTGAAGACGAAGCGGATAGGCGACGTTTTCGAAGACGCTCATCGGAAACGGCGTCGGCTTCTGAAAGATCATGCCGACCTTGCGGCGAAGCTCCAACACGTCGACTTCCGGAGAAAGGACGTTCTCGCCGTCGATGATGAGCTCGCCGGCGGCGCGCTGCTCGCGGTAAAGCTCGTAGATTCGGTTGTAGATGCGCAAGTGCGTGGACTTTCCGCATCCGGATGGCCCGATGACCGCGGTGATCTTCTTCT
>CAZAAM010000110.1:0-6490 GCA_964483055.1 uncultured Victivallales bacterium | reverse complement strand
TCTTTCCGCCGTCGCCGGCTTCTTTGCAATCGACCTGGCTCTTTCCCTGGAGGAACCGGTCGGAATAGTGCATGCGTCGCTCGGCGGCACGCGCATCGAAGAATGGATGTCGTCCGCAGCGCTGGAGAAAACGTCCGCCGCCCGAGGCGATGCGAAAGATTCTACTTTGTTCAACGGCATGATTGCGCCTCTGAAAGGCTTGCCGTTCGCAGGCGTGATTTGGTATCAGGGCGAGAGCAATGCCGACCGCGCGCCCGAACAATACGCCGCTTTGTTTCCCGCGATGATTGCGGACTGGCGTTCGTTGTTCGGGAATCCGAACCTGCCGTTCCTGTTCGTGCAGCTGGCCGGATTCGGTCCCGCCGAGGAGGATCCGAACGCAAATCCTCCGTACGCAGTGATCCGGGAGGCGCAGCGCCTGACGTCGCTGACCGTGCCGAACGTCTGGATGGCGGTGATCGCCGATCTGGGAGAATCGAAGGATATTCATCCGCGCGAAAAGCGCGAGGTCGGACGCCGTCTTTCCCTGATTGCGCAGAAGCATCTTTACGGCAAGGATGCGAAGGATGCCGAGGGACCGAAAGCTGTCTCCGCCCGCCGCGAGAATGATGCCGTCATCGTTTCATTTTCGGACGGCGCGCTGCTCTCCAAGCAGGTTCCGGAGAAGTACGCCGCCGGAACGGGCATGGAGGACATTCCGTATCGCCGCAAATGCGGAGGAGAGCTCGAGACGTTTGCGCTGCGCGACGAGAACGGCGTTTGGCATTGGGCGTCGGCGTCGATTGTCGGAAACGAAGTGATTGTGCGGTCGCGCGAGGCGGAGCGCCCGACGGCGGTGCGCTACAACTGGCAGAGCATGACGCTGGGCAATCTGTACGACATGGACGGATTCCCCGCGTCTCCGTTCGAAATGGAGATCAAATGAGGCCGGCATGAAAGGAACGAGCATGGAAGACGGCCGAATTTGGAAGTATGACACGCATGCGCATACGTCGGAATCGAGCAAATGCGGACAAAGCTCCGCGGAGGACATGATTCGCGCCTATTTCGCGCTCGGATACGACGGCGTCTTCATCGCGGATCATTTTTTCAACGGCAATACGCTTGTCCCGAAGAATCTGCCGTGGGAAGACCGGATTCATCTCCTTATGAAGGGCTGTCGCGCCGCCAGGCGAGCAGGGGACTTTTATGGGATCGACGTCTTCTTCTCCTTCGAAGTCTCGTGCCAGGGCAACGACTTCCTGATTTACGGACTGGGCGAGGACTGGCTGCTCGCCCATCCGGATTCCGATCGAATTCCGATCAAGGAATTTCTGACCTTGGCTCGCGCCGACGGCGGCTTTGTCGTGCATGCTCACCCGTTTCGGGAGGATCCGCACGTGCCGCTGATTCGTCTGCTCCCGGACGTCACGGACGCCGTGGAGATTCTCAATGCCAATCGCAAGCCGATTCAGAACGCCCGCGCGAAATGGTATGCTGAAAGCTATGGTCTGCCCGTCACGGCGGGTTCCGACGCGCACCATCCGTGCATGATCAAGGACGGCGGCGTGCTGACGCGCGAACCGATCCGAACCGTCTCGGACTATGTCTGCATGGTGAAGGAACGTCGTCTTGCCGCTCTGTCCGGACCGGAGCTTTCGCGGTCTGCGGAGCGTCTCTTCGCGGGATGATGCAGACGAGAAACGCATAAAGTTTGCGCATTGCGGTTGACAATGCGCCTGCCGCATGATATATTTTTCAGTGCATATGCATTTTTGGTAATGTAACATTTATAAAACGGCAGAAAGCCGCCCTTTTCCTGGCACGAGGTTTTTAATGCGTTCATTTGATGACATTACGATTGCCGATTTCTGGAAGGTTTTTCGAAAAAAGTATCCTTATATTCTTGCTGTGATGTTTCTTGCCGGAGTGATCGCCTTCGCCGTTTCGAAGTACATGATCAGTCCGACGTACATGGCGAAGTTCACGATGTACGCATGGGAGGGCGCGAAAAGCAACGCGCCCGGCGAGCATACTTCCAATGAAATGATCATGGCGGAGCGCAGCGTGATCTTTTCAACGCGCCTGATGAAGGACTTTGAAGTGCTGTTGTCGAGTCCGTTTCTGAAAAAGAAAGCGATGGAGCGTCTGCAGAACGATGAAGCATACAAGGACTTGAAGATTCTTCCATATTCGCTGAAGGCGTCGTTCAGCGAAGACTCGCACTTCCTCTCCTGCGAGATTTATGCCGGTTCGCGCGAAATGGCCTATGCCGCCGCGCAGGTTACGGAGCTCGCATTCATCGATGCAGTGGAAAAATATATGGGGGTTGCCAAGGTGCAGCCGCTGGCCGATCCCGAGCTCATCGACTATCCAGTGAAGCCGAATAAGAAGCTTAACGCCGCCATCGCCGCGTTCGCGGCCGGACTCCTGCTCTTCTTCGGCTTCTTTCTGTTTGACTTCTACCATGACATTCTCGATTCTCCTTTGAAAATAGAAAGCGAGCTCAAGCTCTCCACGCTTGGAACGCTGTTCACCTATCGGGGCGAGCAAAGCGGCGAAAAGAAGAATGAAAAGCGGTATCATCTGGCGCGCAACGACCCGAACAAGCCGTTGCTGTCCGCGCTGTATGAGAAATTTCAGTTCATTCTGACGAACCTGCAGTACGCTCTCCCCGCGAAGCGTTCTGCGACCGTGCTTATGTTCACGAGCATGATGCCGGGCGATGGAAAGTCGTTCATCTCGGCCAACGTCGCCTTTTCTCTTGCGGAAATGGGCAAGCGCGTGCTTTTGATCGGGTGCGACATTCGCAAGCCGACGCTGCACGAGTTGTTCGATTTTGAGCGCGGCGTCGGACTTGTCAATATAATCTTCGGCGACAAGACAGTGGATGAGGTTCTCCACAAGCGCATCTTCGACCTTCCTCTCGACCTGATCATTTCCGGCCCCATTCCGCCGAATCCGGTGCGCGCGATCGATATGTTCTGCGACTCCAACATTCTGGATAGCTTCAAGAATCAGTACGACTACATCATTCTGGATTCTCCGCCGGCTCTCGAAATGGCGGACGTGTACATGCTTGGACGTCTTGCTGACGGCATCATTCTCGTCGCCAACGCGCAGTCGACCCGGACTTATCGTATAAATGACGTCGTCAAGAAAATGCGGAATCTGCATTTCAACGTCCTCGGCGTGATTTTGAACAAGTATCACATCAAGAGGAGCGGCATCATTGGCTATGCCTACGGCGGCGGCGACACGCACGGATATGACTATGTCTACCAAAACAGCTGGAGCTATGGAGACAGGATTTCCTACGGAAACTACATTTCCTCCAATGACAGGAAGCGCTCCTGAACTGAACCTTTGCGCCGGTGACCTGCGGAATGATTGACATCCATTGCCATTTGATTCCCGCTTTCCCGAATGACGACGGCGCGCCGGATGCGAAGACCTTCGAGGGCATGCTTCAGGACGCGAAGAACGATGGAATCACGACGATCATCGCCACGCCGCATGGTTCGCAGGAAGGGGAGGCCGTGCTTGCCGAACGCGTCGCCGCCGCGGCTCCGATCGCGGCGGAGCACGGAATCCGTCTGCTCGCCGGCATGGAATACCGCTTTCTTCGTTTGAATTTGACGAAGGAACGCAGCCTCCGGACGCTGAACGGAACGAAGTATCTTCTGATCGACTTCGATTCGCCGAACCTTCCGCCCGCCTTGCCCGGCCTCGCCTACGATCTCGTTGGCGCCGGCTATCGTCTCATTTGCGCGCATCCGGAGCGTATGTTCCGCATGGAGGACGTCCTGCGGCTGGAGGAGCTCGGCTTCTACATTCAGCTTACCGCGACGGCTCTGCTCGGCGACTGGGGCGCGGAAGCGAAGCGCGTTTCCATGGAATGTCTGGAGCGCGGTCTTTGCCATTTCATCGCTTCGGACGCGCACAATCGAAAGCGCGGCTTTCATATGACGCGGGCGCGCGCCATGGTGGAGCGTCATTTCGGCAGCGAGATCGCCGAACTTCTTTTCAAGAGGAATCCGGCATTGCTCTTGGAAGGTCGTCTTCCGGAACATATGCCGATGCGACGGCTTTCCTTCTGGGAGCGGATGCGCTTCCGCTTCGACAATCAATCCTGAGGTCATTTTCATGCAGAACGAGTTTCAACCCGCCGATGAAGGACGCGGCTTCTTTCGTCCTCGCAATTTCTTTTTGTTCTTCCTTCTGTTCACGCTGGTTCTTCTGACCGCCGTGCCGAGCCTGTTGTATCGCGCCTTGCCGCTGGATACGGTCGAGGCGGTCGTCTGGGGACAGGAGTTTTCGCTCGGCAATTGCAAGCATCCGCCGCTTTCCGGATGGCTCGCCTATGGATTTTCCTCGCTCTTCGGTTTCCGCGACGCCGCGATGTACCTGCTGAGCCAGATTCTGGTCATGATCGGCTACATCTGCGTCTATCGTCTCGGGCGCGAATTCTTTTCTCCCGCCAAGTCCGTCGTCGCGACCTGTCTTCTTTCCTTTTTGCTCTTCTACTGCTTCGACTCCGCAAAGTACAACGTCAACATCGTCTCCCTCGCGCTATGGCCGGCGACGGCTCTCGTCTATTGGCGGGCGTGTTCGGCTGGCCGCATTCGCGACTGGCTTCTGCTCGGGCTTGCGGCAGGTCTTTGCGTCATCTGCAAGCTTGTCGGGCTGATGCTGCTCTTTCTGCTTTTTCTGCACTTGCTTTCGGTTGCGCGCTTTCGCCGTCGTCTGGCGACGCCCGGCCCGTATTTGGCGGCTCTGGTCGGAATTCTCGTCGTTTCGCCCTATCTTTGGTGGTTGGTCGACTATGATTTCCTGCCGTTCCGATATCTTTCCATCCGTGTGGCGGAGGTGGATGAACGCTTCTATCAGGCGCTTTTGGACGCGATTTCAGGCGCGAGTCCGATTGCGGCGGAGATCGTCGACCGCATTTTGGACGTGATCTTCCTGTTCGTCGAGTTCCTGTTTTGGATTCCGCTGATCGAGCTGATCTGGCTGCTGATCTCCGGAGCTGCCTTCCGGCCGCGGAAAAGCCGGACGGAATGCTTCTCGCTTCCTGCGTCGGAGACATCCGCGCGCGATGCGGCGGTCTTCTCTGCGTTTCTGACGTTCGGACCGGTCGCGATCTTCCTGTCGCTTGCGGCGTTCGGTTCGAAGATCGATCCGATGTGGGGCTATCCGATTTACTTCGCGTCGGGAATTTTCGTGATGTCGCTCTGGAATGCCGAGATTTCGCGCGGCGCATTCGTCCGCTTCGCCATTCTGGTCATTGTCTTTGCAGTCGGCGTGCAGCTCTTCGACGTCGGATACTTTCTGTTCAAGACGCGAGAAAAAGGCGGGCATCTGAGCGGATGCGAGTTTGCGCAGAATTTAGACGAATACTGGCGCGAACGAAACGGCGGAGAGCCGATCCCGGTCGTCGTTGGCGAAATGTATTGCGCGTCGCTGACGCAGCATTATCTGCCCTATCGTCCGACTGCGTGCGTCTTCGACGATCCCTATGACCGCATCCGATTCGGCGAAATCATGTGGGAGCGCGGCGCCCTGACGACCTTCCCGAACTGGAACGATTCCGCGATCTTTGCGACGATGTGCGGCTGGCGTCAGGAAGGCGATGCGAACGCGGACGAGCGTCTCTTCTTCGTCTCGCCGGAGGGAACGCGCATTCCCGTGGATCTCGTTGCTTGTCCCTATGGATCGAGATACGGAAAGAAGAGCGAGAAGCAGTCGTACACGGCATCGATTCCGCCGAAGACGATGCGCTTTCTTCCGGAAGAGGACTTGAAATCGGTCGAAGCGTTTGCGGGAAAATGAAAGGTCGCAAGCGAATTTGACAAGCGCGGAAATGCGGAGTACATTAATTGCACGAACAAAGCTTTCAGAAAGGAAGAACGCATGAAGACAGCATTCGTTTTTTCTGGGCAGGGCGCCCAGACGGTCGGAATGGGCAAGGATCTTTACGAGACGAGCGCCGCCGCGAAGGACATCTATGATCGCGCAGACGCCGCCCTCGGCTGGAGTCTTACCGACGTCTGCTTCAACGGCCCGGAGGAAAAGCTGACGAACAGCTGCTTCTGCCAGGCCGCGATCTATGCGACCAGCTGCGCGTGTCTTGCGGCGTTCCGCGAGGCGCGTCCGGATTTGACCCCGGTCGCGGTCGGCGGTCTGAGCCTGGGCGAATATTCCGCCTTCGCCGCCGCGAACGCCTTTTCCTTTGAAGACGGTCTCCGTCTGGTCGCCAAGCGCGGCGAACTGATGGACAAGGCCTGTCAGGAGACTGACGGCGGCATGGCAAGCGTCATCGCCGGCAAGCCGGAAGTCATCGCCGCGGTCTGCGCAGAGTGCGACATCGACGTGGCGAACTACAACTGCCCCGGTCAGATCGTCATCAGCGGTCCGAAGGATCGCGTCGCGGAGGCCTGCGCGAAAATCAAGGCGGCCGGAGCCAAGCGCGCTCTGCCGCTCAACGTCGCAGGCGGATTCCACAGCCGTC
>CAZAAM010000109.1:3001-6506 GCA_964483055.1 uncultured Victivallales bacterium | reverse complement strand
ACGCTAAGTCGCATTTGCGAAAAGCCTGCATGTTTCCCGCAACGGAGGAAATGCAGGAAAGGCCGACGCGGAACATGCGTCGGTCGCGATTCGCACAGGCAAGCGCGCGTCTTTCTTTGTATCGTACGGCTTTGTTTGCCTTCGCAGGATCCTTCTCGCTCTGAAAGCCGTTGTGTAAAATTTGGAAGCGCTCTTTCGATGAATGGGAGGTCTTGTTTTCTTGCAAGAACCCAGGATGCGCGTGGAATGCGCAGCGCGCGAAATCTCTCCTTGCTCCCTGCTTGGAGCTTGAACGACGAACGGGCAGGCGCAATTCATTTCCACAACCGGAACGGCTCGCCGTCTTTTTTTCAATCTTCTTTCATTATTGTATTTTTTTTTCTTGAATTTGAATGCCTTGCGCTTCTGTTGCGCAATATGAGGCTGCAAAGGAGCCGATTCAGCGAAGCGCCTGCATTTTTCCATTGCGTTGCGATGGCGGTCATGCATGTTCCTTGCACGAAACGGCGGCCGTTGTCAATGCAAGAAGAGCGGGTCAGCCTTGCATGAGGGAAGGAGCTCCGCGCGGTGTTGAATTTGCGCAGGCACGCATGAATACGGCAATCGCTGGCGGCGCGACTGAAACATGCATGGAAATGCTTTTTTCAAGAAGTTCGGGGAAAGTGCGGAAAAAGTGCGGAAAAAGGAGATCAATGCTCCTTTTTCGCTTTCTCTTGAGCGACGATGCTTTCGTCGATTTCCTTCTTGATGTGCAACGCGAATTCGTTGGCGGCTTTGGATAGAGCCGTCGCGAAAGCGTCGGGAGTCGCTTCCTTCACCTTGATGCGGTAGGAGACGGTGCCCAGTTCGGGAACCGTATCGACGCCTTCGCAGTCGATGGAATATCGGATCAGAAGATAGACGACGTCGTGCGTCTTGTCAAGTTCGCATGCTATGACGGAGCCGCTCAGATAATAGACGCGCTGCCTCGTTCCGATGCGACTGTCCGGCTGGGTGAACGCAGCGGTCAGATATTTCGTAATCATCGCGCCCGGCTGCTGGCTCCAGCGGTTGTATTCATCGAGCTTCAGACGATTTTTGCCTTCCCGAAGAACCATCTTGTAGTGTCCGATTCCGGCGGTAGAGAACGAGTTGATCTTGAGTTGATAATCCACAGGAATGGCGTCGGGCATGTTCAGATCGTAATTGGTCGGCGGCGTGCGGGAAAAGAAGCATGCCGTAAAAAGGGTAAGAGAGAGAGCCGTTGCGGCGAGCAATGCGCAACGGCGCGGGATTTTTGAGTTCATCTTCTTCCTCCGGATGCGCTTGATGGAATTCTCAGTTTCTGTCCGATGCGGATGGTATCGCTGGTAAGATTGTTCGCGGCTCGAATCGCTCCGGTCTTGGTTCGGGATCCGTAGAAGCGCAGAGCTAACTTCTGGAGCGTGTCGCCGGATTGAACCGTGTAGATGCGATCTGCATTTCGTGGCGTCTGAGCTTGCGTCGAACGCGGATCGGGCAGGGGAACGACAGCGGGAGCGGAGGCGGTCCGAGCCGGCTGAGTCGGAGAAATCTCGGAAGCTCCGACCGTCTGCGCAGATGCCGGATATTGCGCGGAGACGGCAGGCGTTTGACGAGGCGCAGGCGCGGAGCGCGAGTTCGATGCGGCGGAAGCCTGTTGCTGCGGGACGCTCGTGTCGCCGTCCAAAGCGCGCCAGTAGTCCCGGACTTCCGGATGGGCGGCGCAGAGCTTTCGGAACTTCGCGTTAAGCGCGTTGAGCTCCGCTCGTGCGGCCATGAGCTTGGATGCTTCCGTGCCGAGAGACAAGGACGCTGGCGAGGCCGCATCTCCGTGTTCCGAACGGAAGAGCTTGTTTTCCGCTTCTCTGCAGTAAGAGATATAGCGGCGGATCTGCTCCTGATCTTCGCGATTCAGTTTGGAATAGGCGATGTATTTGTTGAAATGATAGATGGCGAAGGGAAAGTTCTGCAGATTGTCGGAGTAGATGCATGCAAGCTCGTAATGCGCCTTGGCCGACTTCGGCTGAATCGTGAGGAATTCCTCGAACGCCTTCGCCGCTTCCGCATAGTTCTTTCCCGACTTCGCCTGCATGGCCCTCATGTAAAGCGGATGCGACGTCTCCATGTCGCCGGAGTAGTCGCGGCAGGCGATCGGGAAAATCAGACAAAGCCCCGCGACGGCGAGAAGCGAAAAAAGGGTTCGTTTCATGAGCAAGTCTCCCTTGTGAACAACATCCGGACTTCCGGCGCATCAACAACAATATAGCAACAGCGAGGAGAAATGCCAATGCGAAAACGAGCGGCCTGAAAGGTTTTTTCAAATTTTTTGCATGTCCGGCGCGCTTGGACGTCGGTCGAACAGGAAGAAAATCCCTCCGACAAGATTGAATCCGATGATAACGATCGTCATCAGAAGAGCCGGCGCGACGCCGTCCAGGCCGACTTGAGCTGCAGCGCCGGCCATCAGAACGCTGACAAAATAGTCGCGCATGCCGATTCCGCTCGGAGTCGCGGGCAGGACTCCGGCGATATTGCCGAGCGTGATTGCGCAGAGCGCGGCGAGAAACGCAGGCGCAAGCTCCGTCGAACAGGCGAGGCAGACGCAGTAGAAGCAGAGCCCGAGGACGCCGTTGACGCCGATCAGACTGCCGGCAACGCACAGAAACAGCTCCTTCTTCCCATCGCGGTAGGAATCGAGCGCATTCATGATGCGTCCGAAAAGTCCGCGCGAGATCCTGTCGGCAAGCTGCAGAATCCATCGAAAAAGGCGGATTCGCTCCAGCTTTTCATGCCAGAAGATGAAAACGGCCGCGACGATGCCGACAGCCGAGAAGAGCAGAAGAAACCAGATGAAGACGCGGGCGACGCTTCCCGTCTCCTGGATCGACTCCCAGGCGAACGGAAGACAAAGGAATGCAAGGAGAAACATCCCGATCATGCCTGTGAAGCGATCCATCAGTATCGTGAACACGCTGTCGAACTTGCGCCCTTTTTGCGTCCGATACGCGATGAATCCTGCGCGGACGGCGTCGCCGCCCAGCGCTCCGCCCGGCATGACAAGCGAGAAGAAGAAAGACTGCATCGTAAGCGAGACGGCGGTCCAAAGGGAGCAAGGAATATCGCGGAATTTGAGGAGCAGGTGCCATCGCCACGCGTTGACGAACAAATGAATGGAATAAAAGACGCAGGCGAGGGCGAGCCATCCCCAGTTCAAGGAAGAGAAGCTGATTTCGCCGAGCTTTTTTACCCCGCCCGTCTTCCAAATCAAAAAAGCGAGGATGGCGACAGCGAGCAGAAATTTCAGGCACATTTTCAGACATGCCCGAAAAAACATTCCTTTTTCCTGCATTTTTTGTGCTCCATGGGTTGCAGTTTTCCGAACGAACCAGTATATTTCAACGTTTTTTCGCGCAAGCGAAGCATTACAATATCATTCTTTCGCTTTTTTTCAATAGCTGCAACCAGGAGTTTTTTCTTTGAGCGGTCCGACTTTGAGTCTGTTGTT
>CAZAAM010000109.1:0-2991 GCA_964483055.1 uncultured Victivallales bacterium | reverse complement strand
GAGGGCGGAATGCCGTCCGGCGTCTCGTCCCTCGTCTGACCCGGCGCTTCGGATGCGGCTTCGTCGTCGTCAACGCGGAAAACGCGGCAGGCGGAGCCGGCGTCACCGCCTCTTGCCTGAAGGAGATGGACTGCGTCGACGTGTTCACCGGCGGCGACCATACATGGGATCAGAAGGGCTTCGAGCAGGAAATCCTGTCGTGCAGAAACTTCGTTCGTCCGGCGAATTTCAGCGCCGCGCAGCCCGGCGTCGGCTGGTGCGTCCGGCGCAATCCGGTAGGCGGGGAGGTCGCCGTGGTTTCTCTCGTCGGGAAGGTCTTCATGAAGGACAGCGCGTACTGTCCGTTCGAGACAGCTGAAAACGTTTTGAAGAAGATTCCGCCGACCTGCAAATGCATCGTCGTTGACTTTCATGCCGAAGCCACCAGCGAAAAGATCGCCATGGGCCGCTTTCTCGACGGGCGCGTCACGGCCGTGCTTGGAACCCATACGCACGTGCAGACGGCGGACGCGCGCATTCTGCCCGGCGGAACCGCCTATCTGACCGATGTCGGAATGACGGGCGGACACGACTCCATTCTCGGACGGGAGATTGAAGCCGTGGTAAGAAAGTTTCGAACCGGAATGCCGACGCGCTTTCCGGTCGTGGAGACGGGCGTCCGCATGGACGCGGCCGTCGTCCGATATGAGATGAACACTGGCAAGGCGACGGAGATCGTCGCGCTTTCCGAATTCGACACGGGAGAGAAAGAGCATGGCGATTCATGAAATCGATTGGAAGCGGGCGGAGCTTTTGATTCGTCTGGCTCTGGAGGAAGATCTTGGGGACGCAGGCGACGTTACGACGGATTCCGTGATCCCGGAGGATCTGGCTGCGACGGCGGTATTCCTCGCCAAGGAGGAACTGGTCTGCGCCGGCATGCCGATCGCGGAGCGCTTGTTCCGCATGCTTTCCGACAAGGTGGAGTTTTCCGTTTTCAAGAAGGAAGGCTCTTTGTGCTCCCGCGGCGACGTTCTGGCCGAAGTGAAAGGTCCTGCGCGCGTTCTGCTGACGGGCGAACGCACGGCATTGAACTTTCTGCAGCGTCTCTCCGGAATCGCCTCGATGGCGCATCTGTATCAGTCGCGCGTCAAGGGCGCAATGCGGATTCTCGATACACGCAAGACGACGCCGGGATGGCGAAATCTTGAAAAATACGCTGTTTCCGTCGGGGGCGCCTTCAATCATCGCATCGGTCTGTTCGACCGCGTCATGATCAAGGACAATCATCGTGAACTCGCCGGATTGGAAGGCTCCGGAGGAATCCTGCGCAGCGTGCAGCGCGCGCGTGAGATGCATCCCGACTTGGAAATCGAAGTGGAGATAGACTCGCTCGACGATCTCGATGTCGCGCTGGAATCCGGTGCGGAATACATTCTTTTGGACAACATGAACAACGATCTCGTTCGCGAGGCCGTCATCCGAACCGCGGGGCGCGCCAAGCTGGAGGCAAGCGGGAACATCACGCTGGAGCGAATCGAATCCCTCTCCGAGACGGGCGTCGATTTCGCGTCCTCCGGCGCCTTGACCCATTCCGTTCGCTCCAGAGACATTTCCATGGACATCCGAATTCCGTGACGGATAAAATCTTGCCGGAAACTCGCGCCGCGGACTTGAAAAATCTCCGCGCCGCATGTAATATGCCGGAAGGAGTCGTCGATCGAACAAGCAAAGGTAGAGTTTGAATCAAACATACAACAACGTCGAAGGACCGGATTCACCTGTCCCCGCGGGAGTTCAGTCATGAAAAAGCTTTTGTGCAGTCTCGTTTGCCTGTCGTTGGGCGCATCAGTTCTGTTTGCGCAGGATCCGCAATACAAGGATCTTATGACGCGTGCGGCGCGCGGCGATGCGGATGCCGCCTATCAGCTGCATCTTCTCGCGAAGAAGGACAAGCTCTACAAGAACAAGAGCGACAATCGTCAGGCTGCGGAGCGCTATTTCCTGCGCGCCGTCGAACTGCGGCATCCTACCGCTCGATATGTCTTTTCAGAGGAAGCTCTTGCCACGCGTTCCGCGAACAGCGCGCAGGGTACGGCGTACTCCTTCCTGCGGGATTTGGAATGGACGCGCCCCGGCGATCCCTTGACGCCTCAGCAGTTCTATGACGTGCACCGTTTGCTCGGTCTTTGCTACGAATTAGGAAAAGGCGTACGTCCGAATTCGACGCAGGCGAATTTCTACTATCTGTTCGCCTCCTTGAACAGTCCGGATGCGAAGCTCGCGCTGATTCGCCGGATGTTGGATTTCCGCAATCCGCTCTTTTCACAGGACGCCGCCTTGGAAGAAGCGTATTCTCTGATTGTCCGCCGTCCGGAGCGCAAGGATGAAGTTTTCGCGCTCATCCGCAATCAGCGTTTGATCGGACAGTTCGCCGAGTTCATCGCCAAGCGTGCGGATGCGGGAGACGACATTGCTCAAATGCTTCTTGCCAATTCCATGTTCACGGGCTCCTTCTTCCCGAAGGAGGTCACTCGCTCGATCAACTATTACCGCATGGCGGCGAAGCAGGGCAATCCGGAAGCCGCTCTGACTCTGGCCGAAATTTTCGCCGAGGGGCGCAACTTTACGAAACAGGATATCGCTGCCGCGATTCCTTTGTACGAGCAGGCTTTGGAGTCGAATTCGACTCGGGTTCGCGCTGCCAAGGGGCTCGTCGCGATCTATGCAAAGGACTACGCCTCCGTGAATCAGAAGAAGGAGGCCGAGGAAAAGAAGCTAAAGGAGCTCAAGCCGCCGACGCGTCCGGAGATCGAAATCACGGTTGTCCGAACGGCGGAAGAGCGCCGTGCGGCGGAGGAGAAGCAGAAGGCCGCCGAAGCCGCCATCGAAAAGGAGATGGCGGCGTATCAAGAAGCGCGCACGAAAATCGCAGAGACGCTCAAGACGCTCGCCGAAGAAATGGAAGCGCTTCGCGCGAAGCTGTTCCTTTATTCTACCCTCGCCGAAAAC
>CAZAAM010000108.1:0-6520 GCA_964483055.1 uncultured Victivallales bacterium | reverse complement strand
GCCGCCGCTGCCGCCCTCGCCGATCACGATGCAAATGACCGGGACTTCCAGCGCGAACATGTCGCGCAGATTGACGGCGATCGCTTCGCCGATGTGACGCTCCTCTGCGGCGATGCCGGGATAGGCGCCTGGAGTGTCGATGAAGGTAATGATCGGCACGCGCGCAAGGTTGGCGAGCTTCATGAGGCGGTTCGCCTTGCGATAGCCTTCCGGATGCGGACAGCCGAAGTTGCGAAACACGTTTTCCTTGGTGTTGCGACCCTTCTGCGTGCCGATGACCATCACCGGCTTGCCGTTGAACTGAGCGAAGCCGCCCACGATGGCGGGATCGTCGGAATAGCGCCGGTCGCCATGAAACTCCATGAAGTTCGTAAAGATGCGGGAAATGTAGTCGAGCGTGTAGGGGCGATTCGGATGGCGGGCGAGCTGGACGCGCTGCCACGGAGAAAGCTTGCTGTAGATTTCCTTGCGCTCCTTGACCAGCCGGCGTCGGAGCGTGCGCAGCTCCTGAACGACTTCAGGATTGCGTTCCCGCCCTTCTTCTCTCGCGCGCGCCTCGATCTGCTCCAGATCGGCGATCTTTTTTTCCAGTTCTTCCAACGGTTTTTCAAAGTCGAGCGCTATGGTTGTCATGCTTGATTGTCCTTGCGTTGATGTGGGTATGTGCGAATCTCAGCGGGGCGGGACAATGTCCACGACTGTCCCGCGCGGAACGATGTCGTACAGTTCCTTGACGTCTTCGTTTCTCATTCGGAAGTATCCAGGCGCGCCGGGCGATGGATCGGGATCGCCCTCGCGGTTGTTGCCGTGAATCGCAGTGGAGCCGCGCGTGTCGTCCGCGCCCGTGCGAACAGGATTCAGACAGAGCTTGCGCGGACCAAGGAAATTGTGCGGATTGCCCGGCTCGTAGCGATGACGATCAGAGGTCCAGACGGGATTTTCTTCCTTGATTACGATGGAATAGCGACCGGAAAGCGAGGCGGGGACATGCGTGCCCGGCGACACGGAGTAAATGTTGTAAAGCCTTCCTTTCCCATAGAGAATCAAATGGTTGGACCCGCGCAGAAGACGAATGGTCCACGTCTTGCGCGGAATGCGGAGCTTCTGTCCGATGCGCAGATTGTCCCCGCGCAGGCCGTTCGCCGTGCGGATGTCCGCCGCACGCGTATTGTACGCCAATGCAATTCCGGACAGCGTGTCGCCTTTTTGCACCGTGTAGTCCGCGCTGAGCTCCGGATCGCCTGCCTCCGATTCGCGCAGAAGACGGTTCGAACGGTTCAGAAGACGCGCGGCTTTGTCGAACAGACTGCTGTGCGGCGAAAGCGTTTCAAAGACTTCTCGAAGCGTCTTCCGTGCTTCCTCGTATCGGCCCGCATCGTATTCGGCAAGCGCCTTTCGATACATGTCCTCCAGCTTGCGCTCATGCGCGCTCGCAGGACGGGACGCAGAACGCGTCGGCGCAACGACCGCAGAAGGCATCTCCTTTTTCGCGGAAGGCAGTTCGACTGCGACCGGAGGATCGCTCGACCGTTCGATGGGCGCGTCATCGGATCGCGCGCCGTCGTTTCCGGGAAGGAACTCCATGACAAGGAAAACCGCCCCTGCAGTCAGAACCGCAACGGCGAGAAGAGCGGGCAGCTTCTTGCGAGGCGGTCTGCCGCGAGGTCGGAACTTCCGTCCGCCGTAGGGACCGATCGGGCGCCCCTTGTAACTGTAACTCAGATGAACCATTCGCTCTCCCGCAAGACGGATTTCCGTATCCGCGTTTCTTCTAATATATCATCAACGCGGGCAATGTCAAGCAAATCAGGGTGAAAGGGGTTTCCGCATCGGAATCTGCGAAACGGGCTCCGATACGCGCGCGCCGGCATCGACGCACCCCATCTTCCGATAGAAGTCGGCGGCGTTGAGCGAACTGTGGAAGAAGAGCTCTCTGATCCCGGCGGCGGCCGCCGCCCGTTCCATGCAACGGAACAGACTGGATCCGATGCCGCGGAGCGTGAACTCGGGATCGACGAACAAAGCGAATGTATTCATAGAGAAGGTAGCACAAACGAATCCGCCGATGCGTTCCTCCTCTTCCGCGACGAGGAAGAACTCTTCCAAAGCGATCATGTCGCGCACGCGTTCAGGCGTCTTATCCTTGACCCATTCCTCCAAAGCAGGCAGATCCTCCGGCGGATAGGCGGGCGCGCACAGTTCAAGAACAGAACGCCGCCAAACGGCCGCGATCGCCGCGGCGTCCTCCGACGTCGCAGGACGAAAGTGCAGCTGGCGGGTCTGCCCCGTGGAAAAGAACATGTGCGGAACGGACTTGTTGAGGGCGGTCGTGCGGATCATGGCATGCGAATCCCTTTCCTCAGAGCATTTCGGCGGCGGCGGCGGCGAGCGGACTGCGTTCGCTCTTGCGCAGCGTGATATGGCCGTGCAAGCCGATGGTCTTGAAGCGTTCCACAAGGAACGAAAGTCCGTTGCTGGAGGCATCAAGATAGGGATTGTCGATCTGCGCAGGGTCGCCTGTGAGAATCATCTTCGTCCCCTCTCCGGAGCGACTGACGATCGTCTTCACCTCATGCGGCGTAAGGTTCTGGGCCTCGTCGACGATGATGAACTGGCGCGGGATGCTGCGTCCGCGAATATAGGTAAGAGCTTCCAGTTCGATCTGGTGGGCGCGCTTCATCTCCTCCATGCGGCGGCGCACGGTCTGGAGCTCCTTCTTGCCGCTTTGGAGCAGGAATTCCAAATTGTCGTAGATGGGCTGCATCCAGACGTTCAGCTTTTCGTCCTTGTCGCCGGGCAGATAGCCGATGTCCTTGCCGAACGGAATGATGGGGCGCGTTACAAGGATCTTGTCGTAATTCGGTTCATACACGACGCTTTGCAACGCTGCGGCAAGCGCAAGAAGCGTCTTGCCGCTGCCGGCCTGCCCGATCAGCGTGACAACCGGAATGTCCGGATCCGTCAAGAGCAGCAAGGCCATGCGCTGCTCGATGTTGCGCGGCGTGATGCCGCCGACGCGTTCGCCGACGCCTTCCGGGAAAGGTTCGATCCGGTCATGCCGGCACCATCCGTAAGCGACGTGCTTCGGGTCGTCGCGATCGATCAGCTGAACGAACCCGTTGGGATACAGGAAAGGAGACTCCGGAAGAGGCGCGGCCTTGGCGCGGAAGAATTCGTTCATCCACGTTGCATCGACCGTCAATTCCTGCACGCCGGAATACAACTCGTCGTAATCGACTTGCTCGCATTCGAAGTCTTCGACCTGAATGCCAAGCGCATCGGCTTTCAGACGGACGTTGATATCCTTGGTGATGAAGACGACCGGCTGGGATCCGGCGTCATGAAACATCTTGGCGACGTTCAGGATGCGGTTGTCCGGAACGCTCATGTCCGTGTTTTCGGTCAGGCGGCCTTCGCTGACGACGACGCGAACCGTGCCGCACTTCGCGGGATCTTCGTCGTTGTGCAGCGAAACGCCGCGATTCAGCGATCCCATCTTTCTCAAAGCGTCCAGCTTGCGGATCACGTGCCGGGCGTTGCGCCCCAGCTCGTCCTGGTTTCGCTTGAATTTGTCCAATTCCTCAATAACGGTCATCGGAATGACCACGTCGTTATCTTCGAAAGCATCCAAAGCGGCAGCGCTGTGCAAAAGCACGTTCGTGTCCAAAACAAAGGTTTTTTTCATCCGGAACTCCTTTCGCTTTGATTGGAAAATTTTTCGATCTTCCGATACAATTTCTCCAAAAAAAGCATTTTTCAAGTGGTTTCCCGTGAAAAAACCTGAAAAAAGAAAATCATTTCCCCGTTTGCGCCAGTAAAATGCGGCGGGCGGCGCGGATTTCCTTCTTTTTCCGATAGGAAAGGACGAGCCGCTTGACGACCCAATAAGTCAGCGGCGTCATAATCGCAGTAAGAATCGCGCCGCCGATGAAGAAGGCTGCAACCAAATGCCAGCCAAGCTCGAAAAGAGCGTCCCATGTTCCTTTTTCGATGACGGAAGCCATGGCGCCGGAAACCTCTGAAAAGGAAATCACGTGCCCCATGAGCCATGAGCCGACCCAGCATTGCGCCGGATAAATTATGAAGATTGTGAAGTGGTTGGTCAGAAGCGTTCCGAAGACGGCTCCGACCTTGCTCCCTTTCAAGACGAAGGAGGTCGGAATGGAACATAAAAGCTGAAGGCCGAAAGGAATCAGGCATCCGTAGAACATGCCGATCGCCCACCCGCGCGCGATATAATCCGGAGAAGCCTTCTCCTTGACAATCTTTCCATAAAGCTGGATGGCCTTTCTACGCATCCATTGTCCGATTCGCGCCATCGCCGCATTCCTCTCTTTTTCATAATTTTGCGTTGCACGCTCGCAAACGTGCCTTCCTTGCAAGCAAATATTCGGGAATATAGCGCCCGAATATTGAAAAAGCAAGCGCGCGATCAACTCTGATTTTTTTCGCGCGGCGGAATTCGACGCAGCAGCAAGGCCGCGCCCGCCGTCGCGCAAAGAAGCGGAAGAGTCGGAAGCTGATAGCGCGGCATCAGAACCGGCCCTGGCGCAGTCAGAAACCAGACGACCGGAATCAAAAAGAGCGCAAGCAGACGCCAACGGCGCCGCGCGACGGAAAAAGCCAGAAAGCAAAGGCTTGCAACATAGAGCAGAAGCGTCGCGAGAAGAAACGGCGACGCGCAAAGAAGCAGAAGCGGACCGTCCGATCCCGCATAATGGCGAAAGGCGGCGAGGAGGCCGTTTTGACGCAGGACGGCAAGCGTGCCGCGCCCGCCAGACGAAAGGCCGAGATTCTCCGAAAAGGTTGGAAGATCAGGGAGCAGAATTCCGACTTGCAGGAAATGCGTCCGGAGAAAAGACGCCGGATGTTCGCGTGCAATGCGCAGCCAGCGAGCAAGCAGCCATGCGTTTCGCGCGTTTGGATCAGATCGGAGCTCCTCGCGCGCGGCGAATTCCGCATCAGCCTCTTCGATCAGGCGTGCGCGAACGGCGTCTCCATTCTCTCCCGTCGCATGCGCCAGAATCGCGGCGGCATTGTGGGTTGCGGTCATGCCGGAATTGGGATCGACGACCCAGAAGCCGCCTTGTCCTCCGCGGAACAGAAAGCCGCAGAACAGACAAGCGACGACAAGGACCAGGCAGAACGCCGCGGCGGCGAACGTCTTGCGAGCGTCGCGCAAAAGAATCCACGAAAGCAGGAACGGCAGCAGAACGGCGAGGACGGGAAGCATGACCGGTTTCACGAGCAGACCGGCGGCGGCCGCCAAGGCCGCTAAGGAAAACGCTTTGAGAGATCGCCTCCGCAACGCGATAAGCAGCCCCTGCGTCATGAGAGCGCAAAACAGACCGAGCAGAGCATCCGACAGAATGAGCGGCGCGGAGGAAATCGCAGTAAGATTCAAGGAATGGAACGCCGCGGCGGCCAGTCCCGCGACGCGCCCGGCGAGAATCCGGCCGCAGGCGGCGATCGGAAAGATCGTCGCTGCGCCGATCAGGCATCCGGCGAGGAAGATTGCCGCAACGCTTCCGCGAAACAAGGCCAGAAGTCCGGCGAGAAGCAACGGATAGCCCGGCGGTCGAGAAAACAGCTCTTCTTCCGAAAGGGGCGTCGCTGCGGAGAAGGGCGACCGAAGCGCATCGTCGCCGATGAGGGCGAGAGCGGGCTGAAGATAGGAGGCGCTGTCCGGACGGCAAAGACGCTCCGGATCACGCGCGGCGGGAAGGGCGAGAAGGACGCGAAGAGCGAAAGCGAAGACGAAAAGCAGGAAAAGCAGCTTGAAATATGCCGTTGATTTGATGCGGGGTGGCTTCAGAACAAACATGCCGCATGCCTTTCCGTGTTGGGCGCAACCGGAATCTTCCGCGCGGCGCGGAAGCGCGGAAGGCCGTTATTCGTTCCTGCTGACCGCCTGGCCTTCGAATGTAAGATTGATGATGTGGTTTCCGCTCTTGCGATAAGCGTCTCGCAACTGCGGAATCAAGCGTCCGAAGACGTCGCGCTCCATGGTCTCCTTGTCGATGTCGACGGGGATGGAGACGCTGAAGGCGACCGGATCGTCGCGATACTTCAGGTCGCAAAGAAAGAAGTCCTTGAAGAAAATGATGCGCCGAATGGCGATGTCGGAAAAGTCGCTTCGCTTCTGAATCAGCTCGATCATGTCGATGCCGGCTTGAATGTTCGCCATTTCGCTGAGCCGCTCGCCAGGAACCGGACGCTTCACGCCGGGTTGAAAGACGACGAAGTGCGGCAGGATGCCTCGCAGATCCTCGTAGGGCTCTCGATTGAGCACGTTGCCCTGCCGATCGATGTACATCTTGTGCTCCAGCGCAGCGATCGGGATGCGCTCGCGAATGTCGAAGACAAGCTTGTCCGGCATGACGCGGTAGACGGAAACGCGTTCGATTTCCGGGATGTTTCGCTTGATTTTCTCCTTCATCGATGCGGGATCGATCTTCTTCGAATCGTAAAGATGAATGTCGTCGTCATCCAGTCCGAGCAGTCCGCGCAGCTTGCGAAC
>CAZAAM010000107.1:0-6582 GCA_964483055.1 uncultured Victivallales bacterium | reverse complement strand
CCTTGAGCCGACGCGTCGCCTTTGCGAAAACGCCCCCAAGCGATTCCGCATCATATCATCGCGCATCGGCTCTTTTCCTTTGACAGCGGCGGGCGCGCTTTTGTTCGGGAACGGAAGAGGCTCGAAAAGGAGAGAAAAACGCCCTGCCCCGCTTGCAGGAGAAAGACGGCGCACGGCGAAGCGAATCGCGCGGCCGCCGCCGAACGCGCTCGCGAGAAGATGAAAAAAATCAAGCGTTCGCCGGATGTTCTTCTTTCCGAAAGTCGTGCCTTCGTCGACGACGACAAGGCACGCCACGCTCATGACGGCGTGCTTCTCGCGAAGCGCAGGATAGTGATTCCGATCGCAGACTTCTGCGGAAACCAAGTCGTTCTCCTCGGCAATTCTCTGCGCGGCGACGACCTCTTCCAGGCGCATCGTGCAGAAAAGCGACACCGGAGTCTTCATACTCGCCGGACGCTTGATCGAACGGACGACTTCACGAATTTCAGATTCCGGCCCTGCCCTTGCGCAGCGACGCTGCACGGTCCTAAGACGAAGGACGCGCACTCGTATCCGCGGGGAACGCAGTGAAAGGCAAGTCCGGACGACCTCCCGTCCGTGCGGACGATTTCCACGCAAGGCGGATCGGCGGCCGCTTCGTCCGGGAAGCGATCGTCATGGACAGACTTCGAAATTCTTTAAGATTTTGATGGATTTCACTTTTTCGGAATCGGACAAATCTTTGGAAGCAAGAATGGTCAATTCCATTTTTCGCATGATTCGATCTTCCGAGTCGGCTGCTGCCGTCGCGTCGTTTTTTCTCGCACCGGCGTTTGATTCGAGCTTGAGATGCTCAGCATGCGACGCGCAGTCCGGACGACGACGATGTGATTTTCGCGAAGATGATCGCCATGCGTGTTTTTGAGCTGGAATAAAAAGGAAAGAATTGGTGCCGACGAGAGGATTTGAACCTCCACCCCCGTGAAGAGACTGCGACCTGAACGCAGCGCGTCTGCCGTTCCGCCACGTCGGCAACTCATGCTCGCATTAGCGACATGATATGATAATTATAGCCTCATTTGGGAAAATTGCAAGGGAAAAAATGAAAAAAAAGAAAAAAAGGGTTGATGTTTCGGAAAACGGGGTTATATTGCTGGTATGTTTGCAACTATGGAACAAGAAGAAAAATCGAGATGGACAAAGTATGGAGATGTTCGTCTGACGGCAAAGAGGAAATTGTTGATAAGCTGATGAAAGAGAACGGCATTCCGCATGCAATCGCCGTTTATCTTGCATCAAGGGGCATCGCTTCGGACGCAGTAGGCGCGTATTTCAACGCGTCGTTCGCCGACCTTAGCGATCCGTTCCGCTTCATTGGAATCGAAAAGGCCGTCAAACGCTTATGGCAGGCGATCCGTGCGAAGGAATACATTCTGATCCACGGAGACTATGACACGGACGGAATCACGGCGACTGCGCTTTTGACTCGCGTGCTGGAGCATAACGGAGGTCTTGTAGCTCCGTTTCTTCCGCACCGCTTCGACGACGGTTACGGCTTTACGCCGGAATCGCTCAACAAGGCATTGGAAGCCATTCCAGGCGGGAAATGCGGCGTGCTCGTGACCGTCGATTGCGGAATCAACAGCGCGGAAGCGGTTCGCGAGGCGAAACGCCTCGGAATCGACGTCATCATCACCGATCACCATGAACCGGCGGACGAGCTTCCGGACTCACTGGCGACGCTCAATCCGAAAACGGATCTGGAACATTTGGAGGATCTGAAGCATCTTTCCGGCGTAGGCGTGGCATTCAAGCTCGCACACGCCTTCATCAACTACGGTCGCGCCCACAACGAAGGAGGCTACACGACCGACGTACAGGATCTTTTGGACTTCGTCGCCCTTGGCACAGTGGCGGACATCGTGCCGCTGCTCGGAGAAAATCGCATTCTAGTCAAGCACGGCATGGAAATTCTAAAGAAGCAGCTGCGTCCGGGCGTGCGCGCCTTGATCGAAGTAGCCCGTCTGAGTTCGAACCTGCATCCTTCGGACATCACGTTCAAGCTTGCGCCGCGTTTGAACGCCGCCGGGCGGCTCGGCAACGCGACGTCCGCTCTGGAGCTTATGATGTCGGACGACATTGTGAAATCCTACAGCTTCGCCCGAATGCTCGAAAACTTCAATCAAAAGCGCCAGGCGAAGGAACAGGAAATCTTTCAGGAGGCGAAGAAACAGGTCGAAAGCGATCCGGATTTTCCGCGCCGCATGTCCATCGTCGCCGCAGGCGAGGAATGGCATCAGGGCGTGATTGGCATCGTAGCGTCCCGCTTTGCGCGCGACTACAATCGTCCTACGATCGTCCTGACGATCATCGGCGATGAAGCTCATGGCTCCGGCCGCAGCGTCGGCTCGCTGAATCTGATCCGCATCCTCTCCAAGTGCTCGCACCTTCTGACGCGCTACGGGGGGCATCCCATGGCGGTCGGTCTCGGTCTCGCCAAGGAGAAGATCCCGGAATTCCAGCGCGAATTCGAACGTTGCGTGCGCGAGGAGGCGACTCCTGGCGATTTGACGAACTACGTCAATTACGACGGAACGGTCTCGCTCCGCGAGCTCGGCAGCGACTTCTTCTCCTATTACGATCTGCTGAGTCCGTTCGGACACGGCAATCCGACTCCAGTGTATCTTGTTCGCAACGTTCTTGTTTCCAAGCTCCATCCGATCAAGCCGATTCATACGAAAGGAGTCTTCCTGGACGACAGCGGCGCGACCTACGACTTCATTGCATTCAACAAGAAGCTGCCGCTCAACGCGCGACTTGACGTAGTTGTTCAGCCGCAGATCAACGAATACTACGGAGAGCGCAGGCCCCAGCTTCAAGTCGCAGACTTCAAGCCCGCTGACGCGAACTCCTGACCGAACAAGAATCAATGCCGCCAAAAAGGAACGAAAGCATGTCCGACCTTCTAAAAAACGAAATCGATCAGATCAGCTATGCGCTGGCGATGAACCTTGCCGCCTCCGTCATGCAAATCCCTCTGGAACTGAACAAGCCCTTGATTGCAAAGACCGTGGAAAAGCTGCTGAACGGAGCTCGTCCTGAACTGGAGCCCGGCGTCTATCGCGCCGCCTTGCAGAATCTTCAAACGAAGCTTCAGGCGAGCGCTCAAGGAAACAAGGCCGCCGCGGAAGCCAACGCCAGGGAAGGACGCGAATTCCTGAAGGAAAACGCGACGCGCGACGGCGTCAGGACGACTGCATCCGGACTGCAGTATCTCGTCATTCGCGAGGGCGATGGAGAATCGCCCAAGCCGACGGATATTGTCAAGGTTCACTACGAAGGCAAGCTGATCTCCGGCAAGGTGTTCGACAGCTCCATTCAGCGTGGCGAACCCATCGAATTTCCGCTCAATCAGGTCATCGCCGGCTGGACGGAAGGACTTCAACTCATGAAGCCAGGCGCGAAGTACCGCTTCTTCATTCCCTCCGAACTGGCATATGGCGCGCGCGGCGCCGGCAACGCAATCGGACCGAATGCAACGCTGATCTTCGAAGTCGAGCTTCTTTCGTTCCGCTCAAAGTAAGGCTGCGGCGATTCCGTTTGCAAATCGCACGATTCGATTCCGTCTCCGTTTCCGCGAGGAGCAGAGGCGCTTTTCACACGTCGGCTTCTCCGCTGCGAATGCGCTCTGCCAGCGACTCCAGAAAACCGGGTCTTGCGATTTCGCATTCCCAGACGACGAAGACGCGCCATCCAGCTTGCTTCAAGTTGCGGATCTCCTCCGCGTCGCGCGCGACATTCCGCTCGAACTTCCGCTTCCAGTAGCCGAGATTCGTTGCCGGCATCGTCGCATGGCGGCAGCCCTGATGTCGATGCCAAAAGCAGCCATGCACGAAAACGACCGTTCTATATTTCGGAAGAATGATGTCCGGCTTGCCGGGCAGCGCGGCGCAGTGCAGACGGAAGCGAAGGCCGGCTTGAAACAGCGCGGATCGCACAAGCTTCTCCGGCTTGGTGTCCTTGCCGCGCACGCGGCTCATGATTTCACTTCGCTTTTCCTTGTTGAAGACATCCATGGTTCTTGCCTCACTTTTCGCTCCGCGTCGCACCGGACGAATCCGAAGCGGAAAGCTCCGGCGCGATGCGCTCTGCGACGGCTCGAATCATAGGAATGGCGACGGAATTTCCCGTCTGCCGGCGAATTTCGCGCAATGGAACGACGATGCGATATTCGTCAGGGAAGCCTTGAAATCGAAGAAGCTCCCGTGCGGAAGGGCGTCGGAGACCGTCGATCAGCAGATAATTGTAGGAGGCGCCGGTTCGCAGTGCGCATGCATAAGGAAGGACGGATACGTTTCCGGACTTGTTTTCATGCCAGACCGAAGGATGGAAAATTCGTTTGCCTTTCACGCCCTCCAGACGCTTCGCCCGAATGCGTTCGGAAACGAAGAGGGTGCGTTCCAGAGCCTCGTCAGGCTCAAGACCACGTGCAAGATCGAAGGCGCGACGCGGAAAATCAAACGAAAAACGCGCCGTCTTATCCGGATCGCGAAAGCCAACGATCAGAATGCGCTCGCGTTTTTGCGGAAGTCCGAAGTCAAGAGCATTCAATATCTTCCATTTTACATGATACCCTAAGTCCTTCAGCGCTCCCGAAATGACCGAAAACGTGCGTCCCCGATCATGCGTCGTGAGCTGTTTCACGTTCTCGAGCAGGATCGCCTGCGGTTTGCATCGGTCGAGGATTCGCGCCACCTCGAAGAACATCGTTCCACGCGTGTCGTGAAAGCCGCGCATCTTTCCCATGATGGAAAAAGCCTGACAGGGAAACCCTGCGAGCAGAAGATCGTGCGACGGAACGCTTCCCGCATCAATTTCAGTGATGTCGCCGACAGGGCGTTCTCCGAAATTCGCCTCATAGGAATCGCAGGCCGCACGATCCCATTCGGAGGAAAAGACGCATCGTCCGCCAAGTTGCGTGAACGGAAGGCGGATTCCTCCGATTCCGGCAAAGAGGTCGATGAAGGTAAAGCGTGCGCATTCCGGAGGCGGAGACGGAAACGGAACGCCATTTCTCCCCTCGGCTGCAGATGAAAAATGCTCGATCGAGGCGGAATAACGGCTCATTTCGCGGAAGAGTCTCCCGATGGAAGGGCGGTCTCAGTCACGGGCGCGGACGCCGGTTTCTTCGTTGCAAAGAGAGCCAGCGTATTGCCGTAGCGCGCGTCGCCCGATATCGCCTCCCATTCCGGCTTTCTGCCGCGATAATGACGTTCCGTGCGGTCGCTGGGAAGGAATACGACAACCGGACGTCCCTCGCGAGCGGGGTCGTCCAGAAAGTCAGGCAGATTGCTCAGCCTGCGATCGGCCTCCTCTGGAAAGGAAAGACCGTAGGTCTGTTCGTTGTAGCCCGGAAGAAGATGGACGTCCCGAGTGCGAAACACCCAGCAGAGCGCATGAAAGATCTTGCCATTCGATACGAACCACGCGTCTTCGGGAACGCGATCCGCATGTCTGAGCAGGAAGCTGTTCGGCGCGCGCACATCAAGCACTTGGTCGGGTATCACGAAGAAAGCGATCGCCATCGCCGGAACCAGCGATGCAAGGAAGCAATAAGCTCTTCCGCGCGGATTCTTCAGTCGAACGGCGCGCCAGATCACGACAGCTGCGAAAACCGCGGCGACCGCGACGGGGATCAGCTTCCAAGCCTCGGATGCGGAACAAGGAATGTCGGCAAGCTGCCCGCGCGTAATCAGAAGGAAGATGCCGAGTACGGGCGTGAACAGAATCAGCGCGACTGCAAGAATCTTCAACGGGACGGCAAAGAGAGCGTCGCGACGCGGATCCGAATTCAAGAAGCGGGAAAGTCCGATCGCCAGCAGAATCGCGGCCGGTGCGAAGCAAGGGAGAATGTACGTCGGCAGCTTGCCGCTGGAAAGCGAAAGAAAGACCAGCGGCCCGATGCACCAGCAAAACAGAAAGCGGAACCAGGATTCGCGGAATACGCCCTTGGAATAGCCCGCGACGACTGCAGGAAGCGTCAGGAGCCATTGCCCAAGACCGCAGACGAAAACGACAGCGAAATAATAGAACGGTTCAGGATGCTGCTGTCCGTCATTGCTGCCGAAAAAGCGTTTGAAATGCTCTTCGATCAGGAAGTAGCGCCAGTAGTCCGGATCTTCCATATGCACCGCGATCGCCCATGGAGCAATCACGACGAGTGCTGCGACAAGCGGAATCCAAGGCAGCAGAAACATCTCCTTCCATCGACGCTCCCAAAGCAGGTAAGGCAGAAACGCCATGACAGGAAGGGCGAACGCCAGAAATCCTTTGGTCAAAAAGGCGAGACCCGCGGCGATTCCCGTTCCGACGAGACAAAGCAGACATGCGCCCGGCCAACGTTCCTTGCTCGCATCCAGCGCCAAATGAAAAAGGACGATCGTCAGCGTAACGAAGCATGCGAACTGCGCGTCTAGAATGCAGGCGGTTCCGATGCCGAAAACGAGCGGAATGGTCAGAAAGACTCCGGAGGAATAAACGGCGATGTCGCGTCTGCCTGTGATGCGCCGCGCAAAAAGGAACACGGCGAGCGCGGATATC
>CAZAAM010000106.1:0-6718 GCA_964483055.1 uncultured Victivallales bacterium | reverse complement strand
TTCGATGCAGGGAACGATCTCCCACAGGCCGCCTTTTTCTCCGGATCCGACATCCTGCTCGGCGAACGGAAGAGCGATCATCGCGGCCGCGGAGGAAAGACTGCGTCGGAACAGTCCGGAGCGGATGCGTTCGCCGCGGAGAGCGAGCAGTTCCAGCGCGTATTGCATGGCTGGAGAGTTCCACGCGCGGTCGAGCTCCGGCAGGAAGTATTGGAGAAATTCATATTTGCGGAATGCGGACAGGATTTCCGCCGTATAGGAGTTGCGGAGAATCTTTTCCAGTTCCAGAGCAAGGCGCGCCGGAGACGCGTGCCAGATCAGCTTCAATGATGCGCGCAAAGCGGCTTCCGTTTCCGGATGGAAGCGGAAGCCGTATTGTCCGATCAGCTTGAGAGCGCGCAGAATGCGGACCGGATCCTCTTCAAAGCGGAGAGCCGGGTCGCCGATGGTGCGGACGACGCCGTTTCGAATGTCCTCCATGCCGAGCCCGGTGAAGTCGCGGATCGTATCCGACGCCGGGTCGTAGAAGAGGGAGTTGACTGTAAAGTCGCGACGAAAGGCATCGTCCTCGGCGGTGCCGAATTCGTTGTCGCGAAAGATCATGTTGTCCGGGGCGTCGGCGCATCGCTTGGGCCGGTTCGTTTGGCTGGATTGCGCGGGTCGCTTGCGAAAGGTGCTGATTTCCGTAATGTCGCGCCCGCGCATGAGATGGACGAGCCGGAAGCGGCGTCCGACGATGAGGGTGCGCTCCTTGCGGAAGACGGCGCGCACCTGTTCCGGCGTGGCGGCGGTCGTGATGTCATAGTCCTTCGGCTCGCGGCCGAGCAGCAGATCGCGCAGGGCGCCGCCAACGACGTACGCTTCGTAGCCGGCCTTCTGGAGCGATGCGACAACGTTGACGATGTATGGATCGATTTTCGAGGAAAGAGAGCAGGAATCCATTGGCGTCATTGAATTGGAGAGTAGGGTTTCCGAATAATCGTGTCGACGCCGTCAAGCGAGGGATTGCGTTCTGGATAGTCCGCGTTGTAATGAAGTCCGCGGCTTTCCTTGCGGCTCATGGCGGAGTCGATGATGAGTTCGGCCACGGTCGCCATGTTGCGGAGTTCGATCAGATCCTTCGTCAAGTGGAAGTCCCAGTAGTACTTTTCGATTTCATGACGGATGTTCTTGATGCGGCGCTTTGCGCGCTCCAGGCGCTTGTTGGTGCGGTAGATGCCCACATAGTCCCACATGAAGCGGCGGATTTCCTCCCAGTTGTGGGAGATGACGACCTGCTCGTCGGAGCTGATGGCGTCGCCGCTGGTCCAAAGCGGAACGACGCGATCCTTTGCGCCCTGACGAAGACGGTCGATGTTCGCCATGATGTGCGCCGCGGCGTTGTCGGGAATGACGATGGCCTCCAGCAGGCTGTTGCTGGCAAGCCGGTTCGCGCCGTGAAGTCCGGTGCAGGCGGTTTCGCCGCAGGCGTAGAGGCCATGGATTCCGGTCCATCCGTTGAGATCGGTCTTGACGCCGCCGCAACTGAAATGGGCGGCGGGAACGACGGGGATGGGGGCCTTGGCCATGTCGATGCCCGCTTCGAGACATTTTGCGTAGATGTTCGGGAAGCGCTTCTTCAGGAAGTCGGCGTCGCGGGAGCGCATGTCGAGATAGACGCAGGTCTGACCGCTGCGTTTGAGTTCGTTGTCGATGGCGCGCGCCACCACGTCGCGCGGAGCTAGACTCTTCATTTCATGATAGTTTTGCATGAATTCGACGAGTTTGCCCTTGGCGTTCATGATCTTGAGAACGCCGCCCTCGCCGCGCAGCGCTTCGCTGATGAGAAACGATTTCACGTTCGGATGATACAGGATCGTCGGATGGAATTGATAGAATTCCATGTTGGCGATTTCGGCGAAGGCGCGATAGCCGAGCGCGACGCCCGCGCCGCAGGCGACGTCCGGATTGCTCGTATAGAGATAGACCTTGCCGCAGCCGCCGGTCGCGATCGTGGTGGAAAGTGCGGTGAACGGCTTTACTTTGCCGTTTTCGTTGTCAAAGACATAGGCGCCGAGGCACTGATTTTCGCCCATCCACCCCATGCGCCAAGTCGTGATGAGGTCGACGGCGACATGCTGTTCGAAGACGTGGATGTTCGGATTGGCGCGACAAGCGGCGACAAGGGAGCGTTCCACTTCCGCTCCGGTGATGTCGCCGGCATGCAGGATGCGGCGCTTGTGATGACCGCCCTCGCGTCCGAGATCGAAGTCGGAATGTCCTTCCGAGGCGGGTTCTTCGCCCATTTCCTCGCGCGTTGTGAAGTGCGTGCCGATGTCGATCAGCCATTGAATGCGTTCCGGGCCTTTCTTGACAATGCCCATGACGGCGTCGCGTTTGCAGAGGCGTCCGCCTGCGGCGAGCGTGTCCGCAACGTGCTCTTCGAACGTATCGCCGACGTCCATGACGCAGGCGATGCCGCCTTGGGCGAGCTTGGAGTTGCAGTCGTCGATGGCGCCCTTGGTTACGACTGCGATGGATCCGGCCTTGCGTTCCGCAAGCATCAGCGCGGTGGAAAGGCCGGCGAGGCCGCTGCCGATGACGAGATGATCGAAAGATTGGATTTGAGCCGACTGCATGATTTTGTCCTGTTGACCTTTTATTCCGAAAAATATGGTGTAAATTACACCCGAACAACGTCATTTTCCATAAAAACCGTAAAAAAAGTGCTAAGAATATGCTTGACGAGTCCAGATGTCTGGCCTTCCGCGCGTCGTGGAAGCGCACGTTGCTTGATATGAGCGTCCTCGCCCTGAGCGGCTGGGCGCTGACGCTTGCGGAACCTGGCGTAGACTGGAGCGCTCTCGCCTGGATGGCGGCGATTCCGCTATTGTTCCTGTGCGAACGGGTCGGCGTGAAGCGCGCGTTTCTGTATGGTCTTGTCTGGGGTTGGTTCTGGAATGCGACGACGACCATGTTCCTGCGGGAGATCCACTGGGCGATTCCGTTCGTTTTCGGCGTCATACTAGGCCTGTTCTGCGCCTTCTGGGCGGCGGCGATTCCTCTGTTTTTTCGCAACCTTTTGTATCCGAAGGAAGTGCGTTTGGCCGGATTCTCCGCGATGCGGGACTTTTATCGCTTCGCCCCATGGAACGAGATCGCCTGCGCGCTTTCGCTCGCCTCGTTCTGGGTTCTTCTGGAGTGGGTCCGTTCCAATGTGTTCACCGGATTCCCGTGGGGACTGCTCGCGGCGACGCAGTGGCAGGCGAAGGACATCATTCAGATTTGCGAATACACGGGCATCTACGGCGTGAGTTTTCTCGTGATCTTCGTCAACGTCGCCGCCTGGCTCGCTCTGCGCGGCCTCTGCAATTCGTTGCCGCGCGGGCGTTACCAGCGTCCGTGGTCTTTGCTGCTCGCCGCTGTTCTGGTCTTTGCCGCGTCGGGAGCGGGAGCCCGTCTCGCCATGCGGCACGTCAAGGAGATGCGGACGCAGGCGACGATCGCGATTCCGGTCGGCGTGACGCAGCCGAATCTTTCGCAGAGGCGTCTCGGAGATGCGTCGTCGGCGCAGGAGGCTCTCGACGAGTGCGTCCGGCTTTCCCGAGCGCTGATCAAGGAGGATCAGGCGCTGCGATCCGTTCTGCAGACAGGCCTCACGGCTTCGCTCGCCGACGCGTCTTCCGCGATGTTCGGGGAAAACGAGCCGTTGAAGTTGATCGTATGGCCGGAGACGGCCGTTCCGCGCGCCTATTATCAGGCGTCGCCGTTTTCCGCGCAGTATCGACGGCGCGTCCGCTCGCTGATGAAGGAATGCGGCATTCCGTTCCTGATCGGGACGATCGACTACGATCCGGACGATCCCGCAAGCGACGCGCTGTACAATTCCGCTTTGCTCCTGAAGCCGGTGGAGAATGTCGCCGCAATGGATGCGAGCGACCGCGCAGACGTTTACAGCAAGGTGCATCTGGTTCCGTTCGGAGAGTTTATCCCGCTGAGCGAACGGCTCCCTGCGCTGGGGCGTCTTTTCGGCATGGGCTACAACCTGACTCCCGGCAAAGGATTCCGTCCTCTGAACGTGGCGGAAAACATCCGTCCCGGCGCGCTGATCTGCTACGAGGACGTATTTGCCTATGCGGCGCGAGCGCAGGCGCGCGGCGGCGCGAACTTTTTGCTCGTCCTGACGAACGACGCATGGTATCCGACCAGCACGGAATCCAAGCAGCATTACGCGAATTCGATCTTTCGCTGCATCGAGACGCGCCTGCCGATGGTCCGTGCGGGCAACATGAACTACAGCGTCCTGATCGATTCCCGTGGAAACGCGACGGACAGCGTCTTCAAGCGTCTCGATTCAAAGACAGGGCGACGCATTCCGGATCCCGGGCTGGCGGAAAGCGGCGCCGCGCGGTTCGTCGTGCAGGCGGCGAAGAATCCGCGTCTGACGTTCTATGTTGCGCACGGGGACGTGTTCATTGCGGTCATGGCGCTGATCTTCCTTTGCGGAGCGACGCTTGCTCTGCTGCGTTCGCTTTCCTTCCGACGCGCCCTGCTGGAAGACGCCGAGCCGGAGAAAAACTGACGGGTTTTCCGCGTTTCCTCCTTGACATTTTCAAAAGACGCGGTATAGTAATGTTTCCGAGTGTTGAGGCCTTAATCCGGAATTGACAAACGAAGACGGATTCGACGGCAGCCTTGCGCAGCCGTCCGTCCATGGGGCGCTCCAAGCCGCGGACGCAATGCGCGTCCACCTGCGATCGGCATGACCGGTCCCGGCGGCGTAAAAAGCCCTTCCCGTCCTTCCGTATCAGGACCTGAACCGAAGTCCCCTAAAATTCGCAAGGAAGGCAGATACAATGGAAGGCAATGCAAGAGACATCCGGCTGTACAGCGGGAAAAGCAACCCCCGGCTTGCGGCTTCGATCGCAAAATGTCTGGGGCAGGAGCTTGGGCATGCGCAGATCGAGCGTTTCCCAGACGGAGAAGTCTGGGTCCAGTATCAGGACAATTTGCGCAATGCGGATGCGTTCATCATCCAGTCGACTTGCAATCCGACCAACGAAAACCTGATGGAGCTGCTCATCATGCTTGACGCGGCGCGCCGCGCGTCGGCCGCGCGCATCACGGCAGTGATTCCTTATTTCGGATACGCCCGTCAGGATCGCAAGGACAAGCCGCGGGTGCCGATCACGGCGAAGCTGGTGGCGAATCTGATCACGACGGCGGGCGCGAACCGCATTCTTGCCATGGATCTGCACGCTCAGCAGATTCAGGGATTCTTCGACATCCCTGTCGATCATCTTTACGCGGCGCCGGTTCTGATTCCGTATCTCAGGGAGAAGATGGATGCTGAAGGCGTGGTCGTCTCCCCGGATTCCGGAAGCGTCAAGATGGCGCAGAGCTATGCGGACCGTCTCGGCTGCGGCTTCGCGGTCGTGGCGAAGCGCCGCGTCGACGCCAATCATGTGGCAAGCTCCCATCTGGTGGGCGACGTGAAAGACCGCATTTGCGTGCTGGTGGACGATATGACGAGCACCGCGGGGACGCTGATTGCCGCGGCGGAGCTGCTCAAGCGCCAGGGCGCGTCGAAAATCTACGCAGCCGTCTCGCATTTCCTTGCGAACGATCGAGCGTTCGAACGAATCAAGGAAAGCCCGATCGAAGAGCTGGTCACGACGAATTCAGTTCCCTGCGCGCACGGAAGCGACCGCGTCCATACGGTGGACATCGCGCATCTTCTGTCCGAGGCGATTCGACGCATCCATGCAGGGGAATCGGTCTCTTCGCTTTTCCGCTGACAATGCAACCAAACGCAGAAACCTGCACATCATAGAGAAAGGCAACGAAAAACAATGTCCAAGCAGAAACATGTGTTGAACGTCAAGACGCGCACGGCCAACGGCACGGCCGAAGCGCGTCGTCTCCGCAAGACGGGCATGATCCCGGCTGTCATCTACAGCAAGGGAAAGGAATCGAAGTCCATTTCCGTCCCGGCGACGGAATGGGACGCGATCTCCCGCTTCGAAATCAACATCGTCTCCCTGATGGAGGACGGCAAGGAAACTCTGGCGCTTCTGAAGGAAGTGCAGCACAACTTCATCGGATCCGGCGCGCTTCATCTGGACTTCCAGGAAATCGACCAGAATGAAAAAGTCACGGCGAAGATCGCGATCCGCGCCGGCTACGAAGCTCCGGTCGGCGCCACGTTCGGCGGCATGCTGGAACAGAACCTGCATGAACTCGAAGTCTCCGCGCTTCCGCAGAACATGCCGGAAGTCGTGGAAGTCGACGTTTCCAAGCTCAACATCGGCGACCTGCTGAAGGTTGCGGACGTGCAGCTGCCGGAAGGCGTTTCCGCCGTCACCGATCCGGAAATCGTCGTCTTCTCCGTCTTCGACGCGACCGCCGCCGCCGCTGCTGCGTCCGGAGTCCCGCGTGCTGTGGATGCTGCTGCTCGTGGTGCTGCGGCTGCTCGTACGAGCGATCAAGCGCCTGGTCTTCAGGCTGCCCTGCCGGATGAGTGCAGCTCCGACAAGCCGGTTTCTGCGGCCTCCGCTGCTCTATCATCCTCTGCTGCTGCGGCAGCGAATGCCGCGGCAACAACGGGAACCGCTGCAGCATCGAATGCCGCCCAAGCCCCCGTTTCGTCGCGCTCGCAGCCTTCGCTCGACAACCCGGCAACCCTGCAGCGCATGTGGCAGTCGGTGCTCACTTCCGTCAAAAAAACCAAGGCTGCATA
>CAZAAM010000105.1:0-6731 GCA_964483055.1 uncultured Victivallales bacterium | reverse complement strand
CGCTCGGGGTCTGCGTGGAGAGCGGCGATTCAATGCCGGAAAGCTCCTCCATCAGTTGGGCTCCCGTCAGTCCGGCGATCTTTTCAAGCCACTCCAGAATGCGGCGATCCAACGGCGCAGTCGTCGGAGATTTCAGATTCAGCGTGTCGGAGACGACTCCCCCCAGCAAAAGACCGGCAAGACCCGGAGAAAGGCTTTCGCCATGACTTTTGAACATGGCTGCGACAAGCGTGCACGTGCTGCCAACGATGTCGCCGGTGAACTTGATCGGCGAAGCGGTCGGAGCCATGCCGATCCGATGATGATCTACGACTTCGACGATCGGAATTTCCTCCACTCCGGGAATGCTCTGTTCGGTTTCGTTGTGATCCACGAGAATCATTCGGTAGGGCGGCGTCATGGTGACTTCGCTCTTGAGTACGACGCCCTCGAATTCGCCGTTGTCTCCGACGATCGGAATGACGTCCTCCGGGCTGTTCAATACCTTGTTCGCCATGCCTCGGACGCGATCGCGCCGATTCAGAACCAAATGCGTTTCGCCGAGTCCGAAGTTTTCCACCGGCACGCTGAACTTCAGGCGTCGGATGACGGACGCGGAATCGAGGGCGGTTTTCAAAATGGACACCTTTTGAAGCTCCGCCTCCTTCAGAATCAGTGGTTCGACCGATTTGTCTCCGGTCACAATCAGAAGTCGGATTCTCCGTTGCAGGGCGCGCAGATGAATTTCAGGCCGGTCGCCGCAGATTACGACCAGCTCATCCGTGTCGTCTGCGGGAAGATGCGTTTCGAAGCTGTCGACGCCCATCGCCGCGACGTAGACCTTGAAGTCTTGCGCCCGCGCCGGTTCGAAAAGCGTCAGCGGCTCCGCTTCGATGACCTTGGCAATCAGATGGATGGAGCTTTGAATCTTTCGCCCTGTAAGGCTGTTCCCGGAATCGCGTCCGATTTCGAGAAGATGCGAGAGCAGATTCAACGGACTGAGCATGCCCTCGAATTTGCCGTCGTCGCCGACGATCGGAAGACGCGGAAGAGCCGTCGCATTGAGGACGCGCACGGCGTCCAGCAGGGGCGTTCCGGGGCGTATTCGCTCGATTTTCGTGTCCATGATGTCGGAGAAGCGCAGATAGACATCATTCTTCGTTCGGGGGCGGGGAATGCGAAAGCGTTCGAAAAGGTAGGCTGCGCGTTTGGACATGACGCCGGGACAGATCGCTTCGACGTTGGCGAACCCTTGTCTGCGGCGCAGTTCGGCAAGCGCGACCGACGACGCCAAACTGTCGATGTCCGGATTTCGATGTCCGGTCACATAGATGCGGCGGATTTCCTCTTTCATGGCTTCCTTTCTTTTCCCTGGTTCGGACGCGTCAAGGCTTCGGTCAGCGAAGCGACGTCATCATCGGTCATGAATACGGGGTTGTTCTTCATGCTTCCGCTGCGGCAGTTTGCTGTGATGAACGGAATATGCTTTGCATCGAGGCCGTAAGGCTGAAAGGAGTCGGGAATGCCGACGGAGTCGCGCAGGGCTTCGGTCATGAGAAGAAAGTCTTTCGCAGAAGATCCGCAATCCAACGCGCGCGCCAGAGCCGCATAGGCGTCCGGACGGGTCTTTGCATTGAATTGGAAGACCGGAGCCGCCAGAACGGCGCAGGCGACGCCGTGCGGAACATGCAGGAGAGCTCCGATCGGATGCGCGATTCCATGCACGGCTCCGAGCCCGGCCTGCGCGAATGCCATGCCGGCAAGCATGGAGCCTTCCGCCGCCTCCGTCCTGGCTGCAAGGTCGTCCGGCTTGCAGTACGCCTGAAAGAGACTGCATGCGATCTTCTTCGCCGCGGCGAGGGAAAGAGCCTGTGAAAAAGCGGTCGCGCGCGGCGAGGCGTAGGATTCGACTGCTTGAACGAAGGCGTCCAACCCGCTTGACGCCGTGACGGAAGCCGGACATCCGAGCGTCAGTTCCGGATCGACGATTGCAAGATCGGCCGTCATATCCGGACTGCGCAACGATTGCTTGACGGACGTCTCCGGGTCGATCAGAACTGCGTTGTTCGTCATTTCCGCGCCAGTTCCCGCCGTCGTCGGAGCCGCGGCGAAGAACAGGCCTTTCCCAGTCAGTTCGCGTCTTCCATAAAACCAATCGACGCAAGGTCCGTCCAGCGGAGCGATCGCCGCGGCGGCCTTGGACGCGTCCATGACGCTGCCGCCCCCGATGGCGAGAATCGCGTCCGCCTTCGTTTCCCGCGCAGCTTGCGCGATGGCGTCGACGTCGACGACGGACGCTTCTCCGCTGGATGCGACGACATGCGTTTTCGCTTCCCTCCCGTTCTGCTTCAGAAGCAGGCGGACGCGTTCAGCCTCGACGGCGGCGTGCTTTCCGGAGACGACGAGAATCGTTCCGACGCGGTTCGGAAGAAAACGGGGAACGTTGGAAATGATCCCGCATCCGAAGCGGATGTCGTGAGGAACTTGAATCGCGTATGCATCGTTCATGATGGATTCTCCTTGTCGGCCAGCAGCTTCAGAGCGAGACGAGCCGCCTCCTTTTCCGCATGCTTCCGGCTTCCCGAGGTCGCCCGTGCGATCGGCTTCCCCTGAATCAAGACTTCCACCTCATAGCGCGGATCATGATCCGGACCGCTGACTGAGATCACCTGATACTGAGGGACGCCCTGCGAGCGCTGCTGCGTGTATTCCTGCAGGACGCCCTTGGGATTGATTTCGCAAAGCATGGAGTCCGGTTCCGGAACAAGCCGTTCCAGAATGGCGAGGAAGACGCGCCGCGCCGTTTCCAGCCCCTGATCGAGATAGATCGCGCCCATCACGGCTTCGAATGCGTCGGAAACGGTCGATTCCCTGTCCTCTCCGTGAAACTCCTTTTCGCCGCGTCCGAGCCGCAGACAAGCGCCGACCTGAAGTTCTCGCCCGAAATCGGCGAGCGTCGACTGATTGGCGAGCGCGGACCGAAGCTTTGTCAGATCGCCCTCCTGAAATTTCGGGTAGCGGCGGAAAAGATAGTCCGTCAGGATGATCTGCACAACGGCGTCGCCGAGGAACTCCATGCGCTCGTTGTCATATCCGACCGCGTACTCGGCGGAAAACGACTTATGGGTCAGAGCCTCCTGATAGAGCTTTTCGTCCCGGAATTCGATTCCGAGGCGGCGGGACAGTTTCTGCAAATCGGACATGCGAACCTTCTACTCCGTCCATGCGGGGAAGCCGGATTGCAACTTTCCGGGGACCGCCCCGCCGTCGTTTCTTATTTTTTCGTCGGCTCGATTCGGTCAAAGCCGCAGTAGGACTGCAACGTTTCCGGAATCCGGACGGAACCATCCGCCTGAAGGTGATTTTCCAGAAACGCGATCAGCATGCGCGGCGGTGCGACGACCGTGTTGTTCAGGGTGTGCGCGAAGTATTTCTTCCCGTCCGCTCCGTTGACGCGAATGCGGAGGCGACGCGCCTGCGCGTCTCCGAGATTCGAGCAGGAGCCGACCTCGAAGTACTTCTGCTGGCGCGGCGACCACGCTTCAACGTCGAGGGACTTGACCTTCAGATCCGCCAGATCGCCGGAACAGCATTCCAGCGTGCGGACCGGAATTTCCATGGAGCGGAAGAAGTCGACCGTATTCCGCCAAAGCCTGTCGAACCAGGCCATGCTGTCTTCCGGCTTGCAGACGACGATCATTTCCTGCTTTTCGAATTGGTGGATGCGGTAGACGCCTCGTTCTTCGATGCCGTGCGCGCCTTTTTCCTTGCGGAAGCAGGGAGAATAGCTCGTCAGCGCAAGGGGAAGCGAGGCTTCGGGCAGGATCTGGTCGATGAAGCGTCCGATCATGGAATGCTCGCTCGTGCCGATCAGGAAGAGATCCTCGCCCTCGATTTTGTACATCATGGAATCCATCTCCGCGAAACTCATGACGCCGGAGACGACAGCGCTGCGGATCATGAAAGGCGGAACGCAGTAGGTGAAGCCGCGTTTGACCATGAAGACGCGCGCATAGGTCAGGATGGCGGAATGCAGCTCCGCGAGCTTGCCGGTCAGATAATAGAATCCGTTTCCGGCGACGCGGCGCGCGCTGTCGAGATCGAGTCCGCCGAGGGATTCCATGATCTCGGTATGATACGGGATGTCGAACGGCGGCGTCTTCGGTTCGCCGAAGCGTTCGCGCTCAACGTTTTCACCATCATTCCGGCCGATGGGCACGCTGGCGTCGATGATGTTCGGAATCCGCATCATGATCGTCGTGATTTCCTCTTCGACCTTGGCGGCTTCCGCCGTCAGTTCGTCGATGCGGCCGGCCTCGCGCCCGATTTCCTGCTTCAGGGCTTCGGCTTCGTCCTTCCGGCCCTGACCCATCAGCGCGCCGATCTGCTTGGAGGCGGACTTCCGCTTGGCGCGCAACGCCTCCACTTCCGTCTTGATCGCTCGATTGCGCACGTCAAGTTCGATGACGCGGTCGACAAGTCCGACGCGGTCGTGCTGGAACTTCTTGCGCATGTTCTCCCGAACGAGTTCCGGGTTTTCACGAATCAGCTTGATGTCGATCATGGCAGCGGCTCCCTTTTCTAAAATTAAAACTCCGGCATCGGGAAATTCTGGCAGAACGCCTTGACTTCCTCGCGGATTTCCGCCAGCTTGGCGTCGTCGTCCTTCGCGGAGACGGCGCGTTCGATGAAGTCGGCGATCTTCAGCATCTCCGGCTCCTTCATGCCGCGCGTGGTGACCGCGGGCGTTCCGATGCGCACTCCGCGGGTGACGAACGGCTTTTCCGGATCAAAGGGGATCATGTTCTTATTCAGGGTGATTCCAGCCTTGTCGCAGGCGATTTGCACTTCCTTGCCCGTGCAGTTGCGGGGGCGCAGATCGACCAGCATCAAGTGATTGTCCGTGCCTCCGGATACGATGCGGAAGCCCATCGCGGCGAGCGCGTCGGCGAGAACCTTCGCATTCTTCACAACTTGCTTCTGATACTCCTTGAACGCCGGAGACATGGCTTCCTTGAAGGAGATCGCCTTTGCGGCGATGACATGTTCGAGCGGACCGCCCTGAAGTCCGGGGAAGACCTTGCTGTTGATCGCCTTGATATGCTTTTCCTTGCAAAGGATGAGGCCGGATCGCGGACCGCGCAGCGTCTTATGGGTCGTCGTCGTCACGACGTCGCAGTACGGAACCGGACTTTCATGGACGCCCGCGGCGACAAGCCCGGCGATGTGCGCCATGTCCACAAAGAGATATGCGCCCACCTTGTCTGCGATTTCGCGCAGGCGCTTGAAATCGATGGCGCGGGGATATGCGGAGGCGCCGGCAAGAATCATGCGCGGCTTGCATTCCAATGCGAGACGTTCCACTTCGTCGTAGTCGATGCGCTCCGTTTCCTTGGAGACGCCGTAGGGAACGATATGATAGAGCATGCCGCTGAAGTTCATCGGGTGGCCGTGCGTCAGATGTCCTCCGTGGTCGAGGCTCATCGCAAGCACCGTGTCGCCGGGATTGAGCAATGCGAAGTAGACCGCCATGTTCGCCTGGCTTCCCGCATGGGGCTGTACGTTCGCCGCTTCCGCTCCGAAGAGCTCCTTTGCACGGTTGATCGCGATTTGCTCCACCTTGTCGACGCAGTCGCAGCCGCCGTAGTAGCGCTTTCCGGGATAGCCTTCCGCATATTTATTGGTGAGGACGGAGCCCTGAGCGGCGCGGAAGGCGCAACTGGTGAAGTTTTCGCTGGCGATGAGTTCGATGCCGTCGAATTGACGCTCGGCTTCCGCATCGATCCACTGCGCGATTTCAGGATCCGCCTCGCGGATCGCGGCGATGTCGTCGTAGGTCTTCTTTTCCAGGATTTCAAGGCGGCGCGCATGGCGTTCGTCTCCCGAGAACTTCGTAGAGAACCAGATGCGAATCAGATCCTTGAGTTCGTCCGGCGTCTTGTAGTCGGCGGGAAGAACAAGGCAGTTGGAGCAGTTGTGGTCGCGGCTCGCGCGGACGATCTTCTCATCGAACGCGATGACGGCGCGGAGTCCGTGGCAGCGATTCGCCGCAATGCTCATTCCGGCGCCGCTGCGACAGAGCAGAACCGCCGCATGAATTTCGCCGCGCGCGAATCCATGATCGAGCTTGGCCGCATAGAAGGAGTAATCGTCCGCCGGATCGAAAGAAGCCGGCCCGTAGTCCACGACTTGCGCGCCGAGCGATTCCAAAAAGGGAATCAGCGACTTTTTCAATTCGAATCCGCCGTGATCCGCGGCGATTCCGAGTTTAAGATTGGGAGTTTCGATCCAGTCCGTGATCTGTTTCATGCCAGCTTTCCTTATTATGAGTTGCGTCGTGATTGCGTGCGATTCGCCGCCGGACCGGCGCGCCTTGTACGGGCGGCGTCGAGGAAGCGCGCCGGGAGACATAATATATCACAAGGATTTCCTTTTCGCTAGCATTGCGCGCGACTTTTTTTCAAGAAAGGGATTGCGGGATCCGCATTGAGCGGCTATATTATGCCTTGGATTTCTGCAAGACGTTTTTCAGAGAGGTTCTCATGATTCGATTTCTCATGTGCGCGACGGCGTGTCTTCTGCTTGTCTTTTGCTCGGTCGGATGCGCGTCGACGGACTATTCCGAGAACGCGGTGGAACGTGCGCGCGCCTATGCGCTGGACAATCTGCGCGGCTTGACGGAGACGCAGATGCACTTCATCAAGTTCACGCAGCCGGAAATCTACAGCAACATGCTTTTCCCGCGCTACGCC
>CAZAAM010000104.1:0-6736 GCA_964483055.1 uncultured Victivallales bacterium | reverse complement strand
CGCAATACGTTGTTCAAGGGCGACGGAGAGGTCTATCTGATGGAGCTTCCGCCGTATCGCGTTCCGACTTTGAGGAGTCTTCTGCTCCACATGTGGGATCGCGGCAGCATGTATCTGCACAAGGCTGGAACGATTATTCTGGCGACGAGCATCATTCTCTACATCTGCAACACATATCCGGAAAAGAATGAGTTCGAGAAGGATTACGATGCAGAGATCGAACGCATTCAGACGGAAGAGAAGCTCGATGATGCGACGATCGAAGCGCTGGCGCAGTCTCAGCTCTTCGATGAGGACGCGATCGCCGAGCTGCGCGAAAGCGGCATGCTTCCGCAGGAAGCGCTCGACGCTCTGGAGGGCGACGAAGAGGCCGGCGTGGAGCCGACGAAGCTGACGGAAGAGCAGGAAGCTCTCGTCGAAGCGGCCCAGAACTTGAACGACAAGATTTCCACGCTGGAAAATGAGCGTCAGGCCGAATTGCTGGCTTACACGGTGTCCGGCCGCGTCGGAAAGTTCTTGGAGCCGATATTCCGTCCGCTCGGATTCGACTGGAAGATCTCGACAGCGACAATCGGCGCTCTTGCCGCGAAGGAAGTCTTCGTTTCACAGCTTGGCATTCTGTATGCGGAAGGCGAAGCGGACGAGGAATCTCAGCCGTTGCGCGAGAGTCTGCGGGAGAACTATACTCCTCTGCAGGGCTTCTGCATCATGATCTTCTGCCTGCTTTCGATTCCGTGCCTGGCCACGCTTGCCATAATCAAGCGCGAATTGAATTCCTGGACGATGGCGGGCGTCGAAGCGATCGGCCTTTTCGTTCTGGCCTGGGTCGTCACATTCATCGTTTATCATCTCGGCTTGCTCTTGAATCTCGGCACGTCTATGCTAAATTGATGTTTGGCGGACGACACGTGCGTTGCGCACGTTCGAAGCGGAAAGCCGGAGACGGATCTGTCCGTCTCCGGCGTCTTCCGCGCCAAGGAGAAGATCCCGACGCGTGAGAATCCGTACGGGTCGGGGATTTCCCCTTGACGCGAAAGAGCGAAACTTGAAACCATCAAACGTCGGCCGCCGAAACAAGACGATGCGGCCGGACAATGGGAGACGACATGAGACAGAAGCAGGGATGCAAAAAAAACGCTTTCAGCAATTCAAATGCGTCGTTTTGGGATGTATTCTCGCGCGACGAGCATGACAAGTCGAAACTGCCGAGCTTTTCCGGCGTATTGGAAGTGCGACATTCCATTCCCGGAAGAATGCGCCTTTGGATTCCCTCGCTGAAGAGCGATCCTGTCGCATCGCGCGACTTTCAGGAAAAATTTTCGCGTCTTCGCGGCGTGCGGCTCGTCAATGTCAATGTCTTTCTCGGCACCTGTCTTGTGGAATATGACGCGCAGATTCTTAATGCGGCGCTGATCATCGCCGCCGCGTCGCGCTGCTTTGACTTCGAACGGCAGATTCAGAACCGTCAGTCGACGCTGTGGCAGGAGATGAAGACGATTCGCTTCGCCTTGGATCAGGCTCTGCTTCGGCACACGTTCGGATTGCTGGATCTGCGATCGGCGATGACGCTCTTTCTTTCCTTCTCGCTGGCGCGCGGCGTCGTCAGGCAGAAGAGCGCGGCGTTCCCCCCGATCAACATGATCTGGTGGCTGTTCCAAAGCATCGACCGCTGACATGTTCCGTCTGCAGAAGATTTTGCACTCGGCAAAAAAAGGAGTCGGAAGAGCAGATGATACGAAAAGAAAAGAAGAGACCGTTGTTGAAATGCTGGTTCGCGCACCGAATGCGCGGGCGCGTCCGCATCGTCTGCCGCGCAGTTCGGCATCTGCGGTCGGAGCAGCAGGATCTGGAGGCGCATTTCGCGGAGTTGCGCGGCGTGCTTTCCTTGCGCATGAATTGCCTCGCATCTTCGGTGATACTCCAATACGATCCGGAAATGACGTCCGAAGAGGAGCTTTTGGAAGCGGTGGAAGGCATCATCGCCATGCACTCGCTGAACGCTTTGCAGAAGGATCGGGAGGAGCGCAATCGTTTGACCGTGCAGGAGCGCAATCTTCATGAAGAGCCGCTCTCTACGATGCTGTTTCGCAGCGCTGCGGCAGGCGGACTGCTGCTGTTTTCCTGGCTGAGGCGGGCGCCCGTTCCGACGACGATCGCAGGACGACTGTTCGGCTTTTCCGGGCTCGGCGCGATGGCGCTGGCGCTTCCTCTGTTTCGAAGCGGACTTTCCGTTCTTTGGCGTTCTTTGCTGCCGAATGCCGATACGCTGAGCGCAATGGCGGTTCTTTCCAGCGTTCTCACCGGGAAGACGCCGTCGGCGCTGACGGTTTTGCTGCTGCATGATTTGGCGGAAGCAATGACGGTCTATACGATGGATCGCACGCGAAACGCGATCCGCGACATGCTCTCCGTGGACAACGAGGAAGTCTGGCGTCTGAAGGACGGACGTCAGGACGGATCGTTGCAACGGATTCCGGTTTCGGACTTGCGCGTCGGAGACCGTATCGTCGTGCATACTGGCGAGAAGATCTGCGCGGACGGAGTCGTCGTCTTCGGACGCGCGATGATCAATCAGTCGTCGATTACAGGCGAATTCGAACCGGTCACGCGCGAAGTCGGAGAGCGCATCTTCGCAGGCACGGTCGTCGTCGACGGAACGATTCAGGCGCTGGTCGAGTCGGTGGGCGATCAGACGGCGGTTTCCCGAATCATTCGCATGGTCGAGGACGCCGAAGGGAAGAAGGCCGTCATTCAGACATACGCGGATCGTTTCTCGTCCGCGCTGGTTCCGGTGAACATTCTGCTTGCCGGAGTCGTCTTTGCGGCGACGCGCGACATCAACCGCGCGCTGAACATGTTGATCATCGATTATTCCTGCGGAATTCGTCTTTCGACGGCAGCCGCGCTTTCCGCCGCGATCAGCACGGCCGCACGTCACGGAGTGCTGGTCAAGGGCGGCGGCAGCATCGAAGCTCTGACGGAAGCTGATACGCTGATTCTCGACAAGACCGGAACGCTGACGGAAGGCCGGCCTCGCGTCGAAAGCGTGGCGGTCGTGTCCGAAGCGTATTCGCGCCACGACGTGATCGCCTATGCGGCGGCGGCGGAGGAGACGTCGAAGCACCCGATGGCGGCGGCGATTCTGCGCCATCTTCAGCGCAGCGGCGTTCGCATGCCCGCACATGGCGCGATTCAGTCGGTCGTCGGACGCGGCGTCAGCACGACGGTGGACGGTCATTGCATTCGCGTCGGCAGCAAGCGATATCTGAACGAATGCGGCATTCACACGCATCCGATGCGCGAGCAGGCGTCGAAACTCTTTTCCAAGGGCGAAAGCGTCATTTTCGTGGCGCGCGACTCGGAAGTCATCGGACTCGTCGGCATTCGCGATCCGCTTCGCGAGAACATGAAGAAGGCGCTGAACCGCCTTCGCTATGCGGGCGTGGACGACATCGTGCTGCTGACCGGAGATCTGGAACAGCAGGCGGACGTAGTGGCGCAGAAGCTCGGCATGGACAGTTTCGAGTCGGAGCTCCTTCCGGAAGACAAGGCGCGCGCCGTTCTGCGCATGCAGTCTCGCGGGAGCAAGGTCGTCATGGTCGGGGACGGCATCAACGACGCGCCCGGTCTGGCCTATGCGGACGTCGGAATCGCGCTCGGCAAGACGCGAACGGACATCGCCATGGAGGCGGCGGACATCACGATTGCAGGCGACAATGCGCTGATGCTGCCGGGCGTGTACGGACTCGCGCACCACACGATGGACGTGATTCGGCAGAACTTCATTGTTTCAGTCGGAGTCAATACGATCGGGCTGTTATTCGGCGGACTTGGCATATTGCCGGTCATTGCCGGCGCAGTGATGCATAACGCCAGCACGATCCTCGTCGTAGGGAATTCGTTGCGCATCTTCTTCTATGACATGAACGAACCGATGCGGCATTCCTGACAAACAGCAAGGAAGATCTTCCGATGCGCTCCAAAGGAACGGGGAGAATCGGAAATCGGAATACCAAAACACTCAATCCACACTCGCAACAGCAAGGAGAACGGAACAATGGCCATTACCACGGATCATTTGGTCGGACTTGGCGTCGGCATCGGCGTCACAGCGCTCGGTTTTTATCTTTATCGCAAGAATCAGGACAAGGTCGATTCCTTCCTGAGAAGCCATGGCCTCGACATTCCCGTCAACGAAAACAAACCGCTCGCATGCATGTCGCTGGAAGAGCTTGCCATCCTGAAGGAACGCGTCGAGGATATGATCGCCGAACGCGAACAAGCCGCGCAGGATGCAGGAGCGCCGGAGACGAAGGCCGCTGATGCGAAGCAGGCGGCGGAAGCCAAAGCCTGACGAACAGGCTTCGTTTTCATTCGGAAGGACGGGTGCGTCCTTTCCGGAAACGCCGGGACGGATCGGGAAAGCGCATGCGATGCGCCTTGATCCGTCCCTTTCCTCATTTTCGAAGGCTGTTCGATCAGGAAAATGCGCACCGGCGGCAGGTCGGTGAAAGAGGGATCCGGAACCGCCTCTTGCGATTCCGCGGCCGACGTTTTCGCGAAAACGTCGCCTGGAGCGTTCTTTCATCTGTTCGGGTCAGACAAAAAAAGGCATAAGCGAGATGAAACGTTCGGCGCGCCGCGAGTCCCCCAAGCCGGAACCCTGCGTCTTCGTCGTCTTCCCCCCAAGCGACGAGGACGCTTTCCCCCAGAACGCTCCGGCTGCACGGGACGTCGATCCGTTTCATCATTCTTCATTGTGCCGGGAGCCTCCCCCAGGAGTTCGCGGAACAATGCGCTTATGCCCGGTCGCCGGACAGGAGCCGGCTTCCGGGAGACAAGATACTTCGGAGAATGAGGAAACGCAAAGAGAAAAGCGCGTCGCCGGTCGTTTTTTTGACGCAAAAGAGCGACTTTTTCATGATGAACAGAAAAGAAGTGCGGATTTTCCAAAAAAGCCGCATTGACGGATTCGCCCTGCATGCAGAAGAAAATGCGTCTTTTTCGGCAATAGACTTGTCTTTTCAAAGGCATATGCTATAATATTGAAACAAGAACAAACGACTGCATTCTTGAGGTGGTTTATGGGCGGTTTTTTCGGCGTCGTTTCCCGTGGCGACTGCGTAGCGGATCTTTTTTACGGAACGGATTACCACTCTCATTTGGGAACGCGCCGCGGCGGACTGGCCGTGACGGCGCAGAACGGCTCCATTCGCCGTTGCATTCACGATATTACGAACTCACAGTTCCGGTCGAAGTTCGACAGCGACATTTCCAAGCTGAACGGACATTGCGGAATCGGCGTTATCAGCGATTTGGAGGATCAGCCGCTCCTGATCCGCTCCCATCTTGGAGTCTATGGCATCGTCACGGTCGGAAAGATCAACAACATCGACGAGCTGACGACGAGCATTGAAGAGCGCCACATTCATTTTTCCGAGCTGAGCATGGACGAATTGAATCCGACGGAGGTCGTCGCCTCGCTCGTCAACACGCAGTACTCCATCCCTGACGGAATTCGCCATGCCATGAACGCCGTGCTCGGCTCCTGTTCGATGCTCGTCATGCAAGACGGATGCATTTTCGCCGCGCGCGACAAGCATGGACGCACGCCGGTCATCATCGGAAAGAAAAACGACGGCTATGCGGTCGGAATGGAGACGAGCGCGTTTCCGAATTTGGAATACGAGGTTGAACGCGAGCTTGGCCCCGGAGAAATCGTACAGATCACGCAGGATGGAATCATTACGCTGAAGAAGCCCGAAAAACTCATGCAGATCTGCTCCTTCTTTTGGGTTTATTTCGGATATCCTTCCTCGAATTACGAAGGAAAGAACACGGAAACTGTGCGCTATGAAAACGGCGCGCTCATAGCGCGCAAGGACGACGTGGAAGTCGACTCCGTCTGCGGCATCCCCGATTCGGGCGTCGCGCATGCGGTCGGATATGCCAATGCGTCCGGCCGTCCGTACATGCGCGCGCTTGTGAAATACACTCCTACATGGCCGAGGAGCTTCATGCCGCAGAGTCAGCGCATTCGCGATCTGGTCGCGCGCATGAAGCTGATTCCTATCGACGAGCAAATCAGGAACAAGAAGCTGCTTTTCTGCGACGACTCCATCGTGCGAGGAACGCAGTTCAAGAACATCGCCAAACGGCTTTTCAGCCGGGGCGCAAAGGAAGTGCATTTGCGATCCGCCTCGCCCCCGCTCGCCTTCCCATGCCTCTTCCTGAACTTTTCCCGTTCCAAGTCGGAGCTGGATCTTGCGGCCCGACGCACAATCAACGCCCTGGAAGGCGGCGAGCCCTCTCCATCCGTGCTGAAGGAATACGTGACGGCCGGAACGTCTCGCTATGAGCGCATGGTGGAGGAAATTCGCAAGAGTCTTGGTTTGACGACGCTGAAATATCAGAGCATCGAAGATCTTGTAAAAGCGATCGGCCTTCCGAAGGAGCGGATCTGCACGTTTTGTTTCGACGGCTGCGATCCGACCGGATGCGCCAAGCGCATGGGGTGCGTCTGCTCTTCGGAAGACCCGACATGAAGCAGGCGCGTTCAGCGATCTTCCGTCATGTCTTTCGTCTGAGACGCGTCGCGTCGCCGTTCGCGCTTGCATGCGTTCTTTCCGCGGCGTTCGTTCTGCATGGCGAAGACGCCGCCGTTCCCGCCGAGACGACGGAACGGGCCGCACGCGAGGCATGGACCTTGCAGGCATTGGAGCATGAGATTGCCGGA
>CAZAAM010000103.1:0-6905 GCA_964483055.1 uncultured Victivallales bacterium | reverse complement strand
TGGAATATTCGCGCGACTGGAGTTATCTTTTACGAAAATCACGGAGCTGAAAGCCTATGACGAAAGAACTGCTCTTCGACGGCGCGACCATCGACGCTGCGATTCAACGGATCACTGACGCCATTCGCGCCGACTTCGATGCGGAGCGTCTGCGCAACCTCGCACTGATCGGCATTCAGGAAGGAGGCGTCCCCCTCGCGATCCGCATCGCAAAACGGATTCATGACGCAACCGGAGTGGATGTCGACATCGGCACGCTCGACATTTCCATGTATCGAGACGACTTCGGAACGCGCCCCGGACTTCCCATGATCCGAGAGACGTCCATCCCCTTCGACGTCAACCGGCGCGTCATCGTCCTGACCGACGATGTGCTGCAATCGGGTCGCAGCGTGCGCGCGGCGCTTGATGCGATCAACGACTACGGACGCCCGGCGATGATCCGGCTCGCCGCACTGATCGACCGCGGACTGAGGGAATATCCCATTCAGGCGAACTATGTCGGAGAATCTGTCGAAGTGGGGTGCGAATGGCGCGTCGACATGGAATGGTCGGAATTCAGCGGCAATGACGCCGCCTACAAGATGAAAAAGGTGTGAGGCGATGGAATTTCAATGGACGAAAAAGGATCTGCTGTGTCTGTATGATCTGACCAGAGAGGAAATTCTCTGCATTCTCAACACGGCGGAAGAATTCAAGAAGGTCTCGCAAAGAAACATCAAGAAGGTGCCCGCACTGCGCGGTCGTACGGTCGTCAATCTCTTCGTCGAGCCGAGCACCCGGACGCGCGTCTCATTCGAACTGGCGGAACAGCGCCTGAGCGCCGACATCATCAATATGAACGCGGACGCCAGCAGCTTCAAGAAAGGCGAATCGCTCATCGACACTCTGAAGAACATTCAGGCGCTTCAGGTCGACATCGTCGTGATCCGCCATTCCGCAACCGGCGCGCCGAACTTCCTCGCGCGTCAGCTCGACGTCGGAATCGTCAATGCCGGAGACGGCGCGCACGCGCACCCGACGCAGGCCTTGCTCGATCTCTTCACCATCCGAGAGAAGAAAGGACGAATCGAGGGGCTCAATGTCGCGATCATCGGCGACATCCTGCACAGCCGAGTGGCTCGCAGCAACATCTGGGGGCTTCTCAAGCTCGGCGCGAACATCTCAATCGCGGGCCCTGCCACGCTCGTTCCGCGAGAATTCGAAAAGATCGGCGTACGGGTGTGCCGAAATCTCAAGGACGCGATCAAGGACGCCGATGTCATCAATCTGCTCCGCATCCAGCTTGAACGACAAAGCAAGGGCTTCTTTCCCAGCATGGGAGAATATGCGAAGGTCTTCGGGATCAATTCAGAAACGATGCGCTGCATCAAGCCTGACGCTTTGATCATGCATCCAGGGCCGATCAATCGCGGCGTCGAACTCGAATCAGCCGTTGCGGACGGACCGCAGTCCGTCATTCTGGAACAAGTCACGAACGGATTGGCCGTGCGCATGGCCGTGCTCCATCTCATTGGAGGATGTCTCAAATGAACATGAACAAAAACAATTCCTGGATTCTCAAAGGCGGACGCGTCATCGACCCCGCGAACGGACGCGATGAAATCGCGGATCTTTGGATCTCCGACGGGGTCATCGTCGAACCGGGCTCCGTCGATGAGACGCGAATGCAGACGGTCGAACTCGACGGAATGATCGTCGCGCCGGGCTTCACGGATCTGCACGTCCACCTCCGCCAGCCCGGCAATACGGACGCGGAAACGATTCGCACCGGCACCATGGCAGCCGCGGCAGGCGGCTTCACCCGAATTCTCGCCATGCCGAACACGAATCCCTGCGCCGACACGCCAGGCGCAATCCAGTATCTGAAAGACTACAGCGAACGCGAAGGCGTCGTCAAGGTCATGCCGACGGGCGCTCTCAGCAAAGGGCTCGCCGGCGAAGAAATGTCGCCGATCGGGAGTCTTAAGGCGGCGGGCGTCGTCGCTCTAACCGACGACGGGCGGTGCGTCCAGAATCACGAGCTCATGCGCCATTTGGTCGAATACGCAAGCAGCTTCGGTCTGCCCGTGCTTGATCATTGCGAGGATTTCGTCCTCGCCAATGGAGGCTGCATGCACGAAGGCTATTGGAGCGTTCTGCTCGGCATGAAGGGAATCTCCAGCGCGTCCGAAGAGCTCATGGTCGCACGCGACATCCTGCTTGCCCGTATGACCGGCTGGAAAATCCACATTCAGCATGTCTCCTGCAAGGAAGCGATCCGCCACATTCGCGCCGCTCGCGCCGAAGGTCTTCCCGTCTCTGCGGAAGCAACGCCCCATCACATTGCGCTGACCGACATCGAAATCAAAAAGTTCGACACGAACTACAAGATGAATCCTCCGCTCCGAACCGAAGAGGATCGCATGGCGGTCATTCAGGCTTTGGCGGACGGCACGATCCAGGCGATCGCGACCGATCACGCCCCTCATACTGCAACGGCCAAGCTCGTCGAGTTCGACAAAGCTCCCTTCGGCATCATCGGCTTGGAAACGGCGATCCCCGTCACGCTGACCGAACTGGTCCACAAAGGCTACCTTTCCATTCCACAGTGGGTGGAAAAGTTCACGACAGGACCCGCTCGGATTCTCGACATGCCGTTCGGCTCCCTTTCCGCAGGAGCTCCGGCGGACGTCACGGTCGTCGATCCTGACATCGAGCATGTCATAGACGTCAACAACTTCTACTCGAAGTCCCGCAACACGCCCTTCAATGGCTATGAGGCGAAGGGACGCGCAGCCGCGACCTTCGTGGACGGGATTCCCGTCTACTCCCTCCTGGAAGGAATCGAATGAGGTCCGCCATGATCGAAACGCCTGCCCTGCCCTGCCTTTCGAACAGCGCGGACGATACGGAAGCCTTCGCCGCCGCTATGGCGCGGTCTCTGCCGAAGGGAACCGTAATCGCTCTGCATGGCGATCTTGGAGCAGGGAAAACCGTTTTCGCGCGCGGGTTCGCACGCGGATTGGGAATTCATGAGCCGGTCAGCAGTCCGACCTTCACTCTCGTGCAGGAATATCCGTTCTCCGACGGCATTCTCTATCATCTCGACCTTTATCGAATCAACGATTCCGCCGCCGCGCTCGCCTTTGGCGTCGACGAATTTCTGTACGACCAGTCCGCATTCACTCTTGTCGAGTGGCCGGAGCGCATCGCCGACATTCTTCCGCCGAAAACGATTCATCTGAAGCTGACCCCGTTGGAAGCGGAAGGCGCGCGACGAATCGAGCGTTTGGACTGAACTATGGAACGATGGCAGCGCTCTTTGCGCGACGCGATCCGCGATCCGGAGATCCCCGCGCGCAGATTTCATCTCTCCGCGGAGGAACTGCGCCGCGTGACGGACGCCTTCCCGTTTCAGGTCACGCAATACTATTTCTCCCTGATTCGTGAAAAAGGCGACCCGATCTATCTCCAGTGCATTCCGGACGCGCGCGAGCTTGCGCCCTGCCCCGATCTGATGAACGATCCGCTTGGCGAAGAGAGTCTTTCTCCCGCGCCGAATGTCGTGCGCCGTTATCCTGATCATTGTCTGTTGCTCGTTTCCGGCTTCTGCGCGACCTACTGCCGCTTCTGTACTCGCAAGCGCAAGTTCTCCGGAAGCTGTCCGGGCATTGATGCGTCGATGGAACGCATTCGGAAAGGCATCGACTGGATCGCGCGCGAAGAGGCGATTCGCGACGTTCTGATCTCTGGCGGCGATCCGCTTCTTTTGGAGGACGACCGTCTGGAAGAGATTCTGACGGAACTCAAGCGCATCGACCACGTGCTTTTTGTGCGCATCGGCACGCGCGTTCCATGCGTCCTGCCGGAACGAATCACGCGAAAGCTGACGCGCATGCTCCGCAAATTCCATCCGATCTTCATGAACGTCCATTTCAATCATCCGGACGAACTGACGCCGCAGTCCGCCGCCGCGTTGGAGCGTCTCGCCGATGCAGGGATTCCGCTCGGCAGTCAGACGGTGCTTCTCCGCGGAGTCAATGATTCGCCGGACACGATCCGCGATCTCATGCGCAAACTGCTCTCCGCTCGCGTTCGACCGTACTATCTCTTTCAATCCGACTTGATTTACGGAACGGAACACTTCCGGACGCCGCTCAAGACAGGATTGGACATCGTCAAAACGTTGCGCGGTCGCGTCAGCGGGATGGCGATTCCGCACTTCGCCATTGATCTCCCCGGCGGAGGCGGCAAGGTTCCGCTCGCGCCGGATTATATCCGTCGCACGAAAGGACGCGACATCGTCTTCGAGAACTTCAAGGGGCTGGAATACATCTATCCGGACGTCGAAACGCCGCCCTTTTTCCGTCGATGACGCAGGCGGGCTTGCATTTTTGAAAACTTGGGCTACTTTTGCTATAACCCCAGGAAAGGAATGCATCCATGCCGCCCCAGCTATTCAAACTCTACGACTCCTTCGGCGGCAACACGGTCATTTTGATCGCGATTGCGATCATCCTGTTTTCCGGGTTTCTGGTTACTCGGATTACGAAGCTTCTTCGCCTTCCGGACGTCAGCGGCTACATTCTGGCTGGCATCCTGATCGGTCCCTCCGCCCTGCATGCGGTTCCGGACTCCATTTTGCAAGGAATGGGGTTCATCAACGATGTGGCGCTCAGCTTCATTGCGTTCGGAGTTTCGAAGTTTCTGCGAAAGGAAGTCTTGCGACAGGCGCACCTCTCCATTTTCGCCATCGCGCTGCTGGAATCGTTTATGGCCGGGACTGCGGTCGCCTTGGCGATGCGCCTGTTCGGCATGGACTGGGCCTTGGCCGTTCTGCTCGGCTCCATCGCGATCGCGACCGCGCCCTCCAGCACGATGATGACCATCAACCAGTACCATGCGCGCGGCTCGTTCGTCAATGCCCTTCTTCAGGTCGTCGCCCTTGACAACATGATCTGTCTTGCCGTCTTCAGCGTCGCCGTAGCGTTCGTATCCGCGCAGGATGCGCCGACATGGCGCATGGTGCTTGTTCCGACTCTGCTTAATGCGGCATTCCCTCTTGCGGGAGCGGTTTGCGGGTGGTGCCTCAGCCGTCTGCTCACGCCGGAGCGCAGTCAGGAGAATCGACTGATTCTCTGTCTCGCCATGCTGATCGGACTTGCGGGATTCTGCGCGCTTTTCAGCGTTTCGCCCCTGCTTTCGTGCATGGCTTTCGGCATCGTTTATGTCAATTTGACGGATGACAAAGCCTTGTTCAAGCAGATCAACCGCTTCACGCCGCCGATCATGTCGATTTTCTTCATCATTTCCGGCATGAATCTCAACTTGTCGCTCCTGGCTTCGCTCGGCGTCGTCGGCGTCGTCTATTTCCTTCTTCGCATGATCGCGAAATACGTCGCATCCGAGTTCGGATGCCGGATATTCCTTTATCCGACTCGCATCGCGGACAACCTGGGTCTTGCGCTGATTCCGCAGGCAGGCGTCGCCATCGGTCTTGCATTCATGGCGTATCAGCTGCTTCCTGGCGAGGTCGGCGACCTGCTTCTGACGATCGTTCTCGCCTCCTCCGTTTTATATGAGCTGATCGGTCCGGCCGCCGCGAAATATGCGCTTTTTCGATCCGGAGCGATTCCGCGCGGCGCGCAGAAGCATCCGGTCGGATTTCAGCATTCCACCATCGAATATCCGCTTCCGAACAGCATGCCTCCTCTGCTGAGATTCCGGCTTGCCCGAACCATGCGGAAGCAAATCGGGAAATGGGCGGAAACGGAGTCCGGCAAAGAGAAAGAGGGGGAATCGAACACGAGAGACGGAACTCACTCCGAAACGGACGGAGGCGAAAAGGCGTGATTCAGCGGTCCCGATCCGCGCCCGAGATTCAGCATCGCGCAAAGGCATCGCACAAGGTACGCCTTGGCGGCGGCGACGGAATCCGCAACGGATTTTCCGCAGGCGAGTCCGCAGGCGATCGCGCTGGACAACGTGCAACCCGTTCCGTGCGTATTGGGATTGTCGATCCGCTCCTGACGAAACCACGTTTCCACGCCGTCGCAAAGAAGAAGGTCGTCTGCGCAATCCGCCAAATGTCCGCCTTTGAGCAGAACCGCGCCAGGCAGACGGCGCGCAAGAACGCGTCCCGCCTGAAGCATGTCGTCCCTTGACCGAATCGGCGAGCCGGAAAGGATCTCCGCCTCTGGAATGTTCGGCGTGACAAGCTCCGCCAAAGGGAGAAGATCGGTGCGAAGAACATCCAGCGCATCTTCGTTCAGCAAACGGCTTCCGCTCGTGGCAACCATGACGGGATCAACCACGACATGCTTCGCACGATGCGCGCGCAGACGACTCGAGAGAACGCGGATCGTCGCCGCGTTGGAAACCATGCCGACCTTGACCGCATCCGGCGGAATGTCCTCGAAGATGCTGTTCAGCTGAAGCGCAACGAACTCCGGCGGGACATCGAGAACGCCGCGCACGCCGGTCGTGTTCTGCGCGGTCAGGGCTGTGATCGCGCTTTCCCCGTAAAGGCCATGCGCAAGGATCGTCTTGAGATCGGCCTGAATCCCCGCGCCTCCGCTGGAATCAGAACCGGCGACTGTCAGCACGACTTTCATAGAGAAAGCTCCTTGAATGAAGAAAGATAGAGTCCGGATGCGGCGCGGACGCGTTCCTGGAACATGGCGGCGGAAGCGTCATAGAGTCCGACAGTGCGGAATCCAGCCCGCGAAGCGGTTTCAAGAGCGAGCGCAGAGTCTTCGAAGACGGCGACGGAGGACGGTTCCAGATCCGGAGCGATTTTCGCCGTTGCGTTAAGGAAGCATTCTTCGGATTCCTTTCCATAGTGCGTAGTTGAACAGCTGTCGATTCCAGCGAACAGATCGCGCAGGCCAGGACGGCGGAACACCATGTCCGCGAGCCGCTCG
>CAZAAM010000102.1:0-7066 GCA_964483055.1 uncultured Victivallales bacterium | reverse complement strand
CGTTCGCAGAGCCACAGCAGCATCATGAGCAGAGCGGCGCAGACGCCATGGTTTCCGATCGTGACTGCGTAGGCAAGAACCAAAGTCGTTGCCACAGCGCAAAATCCGGCGAAGGCGGAGAACGCGAACCCCGCTCCTTTCCGTCGCATCGCAAGATGAAGGAAGACCCCTGTCATGCACGTCAGGAGGAAGAAGATCATATTGATCCCTCCAATCATCGCCCTCGGCGTTTCCGGGAAGGAAAGACCGAATCGCATGAGCAGCCATCCGCATCCGGTCGCGAAGAACGTCAGGAGAGGGGGCTTGTCTCCGTAGAGACGTCCGTCAAGTTCCGCTTTGTCCGGCGTATGGAACATGCTCCCGTCGATCGCCGTCGTACCTCGTTCCAGAATCGATTCCGCGACGGCGAAGCGGGCGGCTTCGTTGCCTGAGAGCGCGACATGCCGCTTCGCGAGAGAAAAGGCCGCCGCGCAGAGAAGAAGCAGGACGGCAGGAAAGAAAAGCGTCCGCTTTTTCATGTCGCTTCCTGCCAGCAGAGGAACGCCGCATAGGCAACGTAGAAGAGAAGCAGGAGCGCGCCTTCCGCGCGATTGATCCGCTTGCCCGTGAGCATGATCGGAAGCAGAATCACGGAAAAGAAGACCATCGTTCCGAGATCGATCATGCTCAGGTTCGAATCGCGGATCGGACGCAGCAGCGGAGCGATCCCGAGAATGCCCAGAATGTTGAAGATGTTGGAGCCGACGACGTTGCCGATCGCGATGTCGCGTTCGCCCTTGATCGCGGCTACGACCGACGTCGCAAGTTCCGGAAGGCTGGTTCCGACTGCAACGATCGTGAGACCGATGATCGCTTCGCCGACGCGGAGAATCTTTGCAATTCCCGTCGCGCCGTGGACGAACACGCTGGATGAGAAGACAAGGAGTCCAAGACCGACCGCCGCAAGCAGAAGGCTCGTCCCCAGGGAAAGAGGACGCTTCGATTCCATTTCGTCGTCGTCGGGTTTTCTGTTTTTTTCCGGTTCAGACGCCGCTTCGGCTCGCTTTGCGGCGAAAATCGTCCAGACGGTGTAGGCGATGAACAGAATCAGCATGACAAGCGCTTCCCAGCGCGTCACGCCGCGGGAAAGGAAATAGAATCCCGCGAGCAGCAGCGAAGTCAGGCACATGACCGGAGCGTCGAATTTCAAAAGATTTCTGTGGACGGCGAGCGGCGCGATCAGCGCGCTGAGACCGAGAATCAGTCCGACGTTGCAGATGTTGGAACCCACGATATTGCCAAGACTGATGTCCGGCTTGTTCTGAATCGCCGCATTGACGCTGACGACCAATTCCGGCATGCTCGTTCCGCATGCCACGAGCGTGAGTCCGATCACCAGGCTCGAGACGCCGGCGCGCTTCGCCACGCGCACGCTGCCTTTCACGAGAAGATCCGCCCCGTAATACAGTCCGACGACGCCGATCGCAAGACATCCGACATGCAAAAGCAGTTCCATATCCGTTTGAATTCCTTGAGTGATTCTTGCCGGCGGAAGCGTCCGGCTCCTTTCCCGTCCGGAGGCTGCCTCCGTTCTGAAATGTCCGGCCCGTCGCGCGGAACGTGTCTACTATACCACGGAAAAAGCGTTTTTACAAGAATTTTCCAACGCCGGCGAGGTTGCAAGGACGCGCCTTTCGCGATATATTAACGGAAAGTCGCACGAATTACGAACTTGAACCCCGACTGCCGCGATTCGCATCATGACCATGACTATCGACCATTCCGCCCGCTGCTCCCGCTTCATGGCGCTTTTGATCGGATTTCTTCTGTTCGTCTCGTTCGTTTCGATCGTCGCTGCCGTCGCGCATCTTGCAACGCCGGAGACGTCGGAATTCGTGCGCGCCGCGCAGGAGGCGGAACTGGGCGTTTCACTCAATCCGGAAAACAAGGAGCGAACCGCCTTTCTTATTGCCGTTCTGACGGTTCCGCTGACGCTTTCGCTCGCCTTCTTTCTCGGTCGCAGGCTTTCCGCTTGCATGGCTGGAGGACGCATCGAAACGCTCCTTTTCCTGTTCGTCGCCGTGCTTTCCGCTGTTTACGGCGCGCATCTGGTTCGTCTGCGCGCGGAGGAATCCCTCCTTCAGACGTTCAATACTGCGAACGTCGTGCTGCTCCTGATTTCAATCCTTCTCGCCGCCTGCGTTTCCTTGCGTCCGGCCGCCTCCTTCTTGCCGGAATCGAAGGCTGTTTCCTGGATCGGATGGATCTGCTGCGCGCTTTTTTCCGCCATGGTCGCTGCAGCCGCGCTCGCCCCCGTCGTCCATGGGTTCCATTTTTCCATCGTGGCCTATGACGTGTCGCAGACGAGTCAAGGGGCGTTTCTCTATCACCAATATGGAAACTATTCGAAGTTTCTGGCGCCCTTATTTTCCTTGACGGGAATTTCCGTAGCGTCGATTCTTTCAGTCTTCGACGGTCTGATCTTTTTTCAGATTGCGGCGATTCTTGCTGCGGTCTGTCTCGCGCTTCGCAGAAAATGGCTGCTTTTCCCGTTCGCGGGAGCGTACCTCGCGCTTGAATATTGCTTCAATTCTCATGCGGCGACGTACTTCCAGTATCTTCCGGTTCGGACGTTCTGGCCGGTTCTTGGCTTCTGCGCGGCAGTCTGGTTTTCTCGGACAAGTCGCAAGACCCTCGCGGCTGTCTTGTGCGGCTTCGTCGCGGCTGTCGCGTTTTATTGGAACTTCGATTCCGGGACGTGCGCAGCGGGGGCGTTGGCAGCGACGATTCTGCTGGATTGCGTGAGTTTTCGTTGGACGCCGCGCATTGCGTGGCGTCCGGTTCTCGGTTTTGCCGCGACCTTTCTTTCGGTCTTCCTTCTGATTTGGATTTGGTTTTCCCTTTGGCTTGGCAAGCCGTACAGCTTCGCACAGGCGTTTTATTATCAGAATCTTTTCTATCAGACCGGATACTACGCTCTTCCGATGCCCGCTCCGCTTGCCGGGCTTTGGCCGCCGTTTCTGCTGATTTTCGGCGCGGGTCTGTTCCTCGGCGTTTCGACATGGCTTTCCGGTCGGCGTCTTGAGCGAACGGATCTGCTGCTCGTTTATGCGGCGACGCTTGGAATCGGACTTTTTTCCTATTATCAGGGGCGCTCGCACGTCTATTGCCTTTTCGGATGCGTCTGGCCGGCCGCGATCGTTCTGACGCTTCTTGCTGACCGCATGCTCGCATGTCCGCCGGAAGGATGGCGGATGCGGCTTGCGCTGTTCCTGACGCTGGCTCCGTTGTTCGCGCTTGCGTCGCAGTCGTTGGAAGGGCGCAAGTTTCTGCGCGTCGCACCGGAGGCGTTCCGCTTCGATCCGGCGAATTACATCCTGTTCGGACGTCGTTTCATCGTCGACTGGCATCCGGAGATTCTTGCACAGCAGGTAGAGTTTCTCAAGCGGAACTTGGCGGGACGGAACGAGCTGACCATTGCGAGTCCGCACATTCAGAATCTGGTTTTGAACGACGGACTTCTCTTCGCGGAAGGAAGCTTCCGGTCAGCAATCCCGGAATACAACAGCGTTGAAATGATCGTCTCCGAGCAGAAGCGCGAAATCGAGCGAAAGATCGCAGAAGCCCGCGCTCCGCTCGCGCTCCTGCTTTCCCTGACTTCTCACGATCCTGTCCCGGACTATGTCGCTGCCAACTATGATCTGAAGGACGTCCTGCGCTTTGGCGACTATAACAGGGAATATGTCCTTTGCTTCTTCGAGCCGAAGCGCGTCGCGGAAAAGCTGGATGAGGAAAAGGTCGCCGTCCCGGAGAAACGGGGCGACGACCCGAATGCGGAATCCGCGCGCGAAAAATGACGTCTCCGTTCGGACTCTTCCTTTCCGACGCGCGACCGCGTTCTCTTCAAGCCGGTCAAAGCTTGATTTGGATATTGTCGATGAGCCGCGTGGTTCCAAATTTTGCGGCAGCGGCGATCGTATATTCCTTCCCTTGCTCCAAGGCCTTGACAGGAATCATCGTATCCGAGTCCGCAAGCTCGACATAGTCGACAACGCCGGACTCCTTTTCAATCTCGGAGACGATGAACTTTCGGATTTCCTCCCAGGAGTTCGTCAGAAGATCGTCCGACATCTCCTTTGCCGCCTTGAGACTGCGGGAGAGGACGAGCGCATGCTTCCGTTCCGCAGAGGAAAGATACTTGTTGCGGGAGCTCATCGCCAGACCGTCGGATTCACGGACAATCGGAGCGACGACGATGCGGACGGGAAAGTTCAGATCGCGCACCATGCGGCGGATGACGGCGGCCTGCTGCGCATCCTTTCGTCCGAAGACGGCGAGATCCGGAAGAGCGGCATGAAAAAGCTTGGCGACGACCGTCGCGACGCCCTGAAAATGAACGGGACGCGACTTGCCGCACAGATTGCGGGAGATCATCGTTTCTTCGACGTGGCAGGTGATCGGCTCCGGATACATGTCGTTGACGCTAGGTGCGAAGATCGCGTCCACATGCTTTTCTTCGCACATGGCGCGATCGCGTTCGAAGTCGCGCGGATACTTGTCGTAATCCTCCGTCGGACCGAACTGAATCGGATTGACGAAGATGGAGACAACGATTTTGTCCGCGCCGCTTTGCCTTGCAGCGTCGATCAGGGAGAGATGTCCCGCATGCAGATAGCCCATCGTCGGCACGAGGCCGATCACGGAGCCTTTGCGCTTTTCCTCCATGGCCCATTTCTGCAGATCGGGAATCGCGGAAAAAATTTTCATCATAGGAAGGAGCTCCTTGAATTTTACAGAGGCGAGCAAATTTTTTTCATTGCGCTTCGGCGTTCGAAGCCGCGATTCGGCGCGCGACCTCCTTTTCATAAGCGTCGAGATCGTTGATGAGGACGCGGGCGACGCCGCTGGACATGGCCGCCTCCGCGACCATGCGCGCGACACGCGGCACGACGCGAACGTCGAACGGCTTCGGGATCACGAACTGCGCGCTCAGGGGAATTTCTTTGTCGAAGACGCCCAGCGCAGCTTCGGCAGGGTAGGCTGTCTTCAGGGTTTCGCGAACCGATTCCGGCATGGGTTCGCGAACAATGCCGGCCAGAGCACGCGAGGCCGCAAGTTTCATCGCCTCGTTGATATCCGTCGCCCGCGTGTCGAGCGCGCCGCGGAAGATTCCGGGAAAGCCCAGCACGTTGTTGACCTGATTGCAGAAGTCCGAGCGACCTGTGCCCGCCACAGCGGCGCCGGCCGCAAGAGCTTCGTCCGGGAAGATTTCCGGCGTCGGATTCGCCATGGCGAAGACGATCGCGCCGGGCGCCATCGTCCGCACCATGTCCTGCGTCAGCGCGCCCGGAGCGGAGACGCCGACGAAGATGTCCGCGCCTTTGATCGCATCGGCAAGCGTGCGCGCTTCGGTTTTTACGGCGAAACGGCGTTTCTGTTCCGTGAGATCGGTCCGGTCGGAGTGAATGACTCCTTTTGAGTCGCAGAGCAGGAACTTCGAACGGTCGGCTCCGGCGGAGACATAGTATTCCGCGCAGGCGATGCCTGCTGCGCCCGCGCCGTTCATGACGAAGCGGCAGTCTCCGATCTTCTTGCCGACGACTTCCAATGCGTTCAGAATGCCGGCAAGGGAAATGATGGCGGTGCCGTGCTGATCATCATGAAAGACAGGGATGTTCATCGCCTTCTTAAGCTCCGTCTCGACCGCGAAGCAGGCAGGCGCGCCGATGTCCTCGAGATTGATCCCGCCGAACGACGGCTCCAAACGGCGCACGACTTCGATCAGCTGCGCGGAATCGGTCCCGCCGCGTTCGTTGAAAACGCCGCTGATGCAGAGCGGAACGGCATTGACATCCGCGAATTTTTTGAAAAGAACGGCCTTGCCTTCCATGACCGGAAGTCCGGCTTCGGGTCCGATGTTGCCGAGCCCAAGCACCGCCGTGCCGTCGCTGACGACCGCCACGGAATTGCTTTTCCCCGTGTACTTCCAGACTTCATCCGGATTCTTTTTGATGTCGACGCACGGGACGGCGACGCCCGGCGTGTAGGCGAGGGAAAGATCCTCCTGAGTCTGGCAGGGCTTGGACGGCATGACCCTGAGCTTGCCCGGAACGGGCGACGCATGATATTGACGGCTTTTTTCTTCCAACGAATTCGACATGGGAAATCCTCCTCAGATGCGCACGGGCAGTCCCTGCGAAGCGAGATGTTGTTTGACGTCGGAGACCGTATAGGTCCCGAAATGGAAAATGCTAGCGGCGAGGACGGCGTCGGCTTTTCCGACGGTCAGGACCTCGGAGAGATCCTCCAGTCTTCCGGCGCCTCCCGATGCGATGACCGGAACGGAGACGGCCTCGGCGACGGCGGCGGTCAGCGGACAGTCATAGCCTTTTTGGGTCCCGTCCGCGTCCATGCTGGTGAGCAGAATTTCTCCCGCTCCAAGTTCGACCGCCTTTTTCGCCCATTCAAGCGCATCGATTCCGGTGTTCCGCCTGCCGCCGTGCGTGTAGACCTCCCAGCGCCCAGGCCGGTCTTCCGATCGCTTGGCGTCCAAAGCCAGTACGATGCACTGGGAGCCGAACCGTTCCGCGCCAGCGCGAATCAGATCCGGATTTCGGACTGCGGCGGTGTTCAGAGAAACCTTGTCCGCGCCGGAATTCAGCATGCGGCGGATGTCGTCCGCCGTGCGGATGCCGCCGCCGACAGTCAGGGGGATGAAGACCTGTTCCGCCGTTCGGGCGATCATGTCATACACGGATTCCCGATTGTCGCTGCTGGCGGTGATATCAAGAAAGACGAGTTCGTCCGCGCCTTGACGGTCGTATTCGATCGCGCAGGCCACCGGGTCGCCGGCGTCCACGAGATTCACGAAGTTGGTTCCTTTGACGACGCGTCCGTTGTTCACGTCCAGACACGGAATGATGCGGCGTGCGAGCATGGATTACATCTCCTTAGATAGAATGCAAAGGGGGCGGGGCAGCCCGGCGATTCGTTCCGCCGCCGGTTCAATCGAGCCGCCCGCGTGTTGAAACAGGGAAACCGTGTTCGAGGCTTCGTTCGCAGAAGCGAGCATGGTTGCGCCGGGCAG